>NZ_CALFPF010000572.1 GCF_937919775.1 uncultured Gimesia sp. | reverse complement strand
TGTCGTAACTGTGTTTTCCGGGCAAACCGTTCGTGAGCACTTCAGAAGTCACGCCGCCATCGGTCGTGCGGGCGACCACAAACTTGCCGTCCACAGGAACCCGGCACTCATCTTTGACACCGGGCACAAACCACGCGGTATCCGGCTGCTGCGGATGTACGGCGACGGCGAAACCGAATTTCGCCGGCTGAATGCCGGTCACTTCCTGCCACGAATTCGCACCGTCGGTCGTGCGGAACACGCCGTTATGATGCTGCACCCAATATGTATCGGGGTGAGACGGCGACTGCACCATCCGATGACCGTCCTGAATATTGGGGTTACCCGCCTGATCGGGGGGCATATATTCCGCGTGCATCCCGTCCGCTTTACAGGTCCAGGTTTCGCCATCGTTTTCCGATACCCAGACCCCGCCACAGGAAATCGCCAGCGCGACGTGCCGACTGTTTTCCGGATGAACGCAAATCGAATGAATGCCGGGATTGTCTTTTCCGCCGCCGAACCATTGTTGTCGTTCAGGCACATCCCACAACGATTCCACCAGCTGCCAGGAACTGCCACGATCATCCGAGCGGAACAGGCCGCCGGGAATCGTACCGCACCAGAGTCGCTCCGGCTGATCGGCGCCGCCGGCTTCGAGCGCCCAGATTTCATTCAGGCTGGCAGGCTTCGGTTCAGCGTCTGTGGAAAAGGGGGGCGCCGCGATCGTGGCCCCTTCCGGATAAACGGGAACCGCACACTCTTCCCAGTTCGCGCCGGCATCAGTGCTGCGATGCAGCTTCACCCCAAAGTGACCATGATTCAGGGCCGCATACGTCGTGCCGTCCCGATGATCGTGCAACACCATCGACACGTTCTCGCCTTCGAAATCGTGCCGACCGATCGACCAGCCGTTCGCGCCGCGTTCGAGTCGAAATAAACCTTTGCGTGTGGCAACAAGAACGGGAGAAGTCATGAGAGGCACCTTTCAACCTGGATCTGATTGAGTGAATTCTGATTGAGTGAATAAAGGGAGATTTCAGTTAACCGCCGGAGAGCGCCTGCATCACGTAAATTTCACTGTCGGGCGAGACTGCATCGCTCAGGTGAACCCGATCGACAATCGTTTTGCCGTCCACGAAAATCACCATATGCTGACGCAGCCGACTCTGATCATCGAGTACATAACCCTTTAACTGCTGCTGAGTTTCAAACACCGCGTCCAGCGCTTCACGCACCGAAGCACCCGCAACGGTGGCTTCGGGACAGGAGAGGTGTCGTTCCAGATTGGCAGTAAAATAGACTCGGACCATAATCTGAGTATGCTACACTGTACAAATAAATGAAGCAAATGAAATTCGGCAGTGATTTTGCCATATCAGTCAATCTGCATCTTTCCTGCATTTGCCCGGTGAAATCAGCTCGGGCTATCGACTTTGGGAAAGTAGTGCCGGTAAAATGAAACCCAATGCGCGTGATTCCCTCCTCTGCTTTCCAATTGATTCCTCTGACTCATAAGAGTTGACCATGACGAATATTTTCCTGCCTGCTGCGTTTCGTAAAATCAGTTGCCTGGCTTTCGCAGCCACCTGCCTGTTGTGCCTGTCAAACAGCGTCGCCTGGAGCGCTGACAAAGCAGCAGCGACCGATGCCAAGCCAGAGTCCAAAGAGGCCGACGACGTTCTGGCCGGCCATTCGTACCACGGCGAAGTCTTCAATGAAGGTCCGCGTCGGGCCGCTTACTTAATGGGGAATACGGGGGACGTGCACTTTGATGTGACCGTCAAAAATCCGGAAGCACAGAAGTTCCTTGATCAGGGCTTAGGCCAGTTACACGGTTTCTGGTATCTGGAAGCCGAACGCTCCTTCCGACACGCTGCGAATTTAGATCCCGAGTGTGCCATGGCCTTTTGGGGCGCTGCGATGTGTAATCTGAAAAACGAGAAACGGGCCAAAGGCTTCATCGCAGAAGCGAACAAACGGATCGACAAAACCAGCCCCCGCGAAAAAAAATATATCAAAGCCCTCGAAGCCTATATCAACGCTGACAAGAAAAAATCCAAAGAACGGGACGAAGCCTATACCAAAGCGATGGAAGATCTGATTCTGGAATATCCGGACGATCTCGAAGCGAAAGCGTTTCTGGCCGTCCACCTGTATAACACGCGTTCCTCCAGCACCAGTTACATCGCCGCGGAAGCGCTGTTGCAGGACATTTTTGCCGTGAATCCGATGCACCCCACGCATCACTATCGCATTCATCTCTGGGATCACCGCAAACCGGAAACCGCGTTGACCTCGGCCGCGCAATGCGGGCAGTCTTCCCCCGGCATCGCCCACATGTGGCATATGCCCGGGCACATTTACTCAAGACTGAATCGTTATCAGGACGCCGTCTGGCAGCAGGAAGCCTCGGCTCGCGTCGATCACGCCCATATGATGCGGGATTCTGTGATGCCCGATGAGATTCACAATTACGCCCATAACAACGAATGGCTGATTCGCAATCTGATTTTTATCGGCCGCGTGCACGATGCCGTCGCGCTCGCTAAAAACATGATCGAACTGCCTCAGCATCCAAAATATAATACGCTCAAAAAACGGGGCAGCGCAAAGTACGGCCGCATGCGACTGCTGCAGATCCTCCGTACTTATGAAATGTGGGACGAACTGATTGCCCTCAGCCAGACACCGTATTTAGATCCGACGGACGTCGAAGAGGAACAGCTCACGCGTCTGCGTTATCTGGGGCTCGCCTATTATCAGTCGAAAAAAATCAAAGAAGGGGACGCCGTTTTGGCGAACCTGCAGAAACGCATTGATGTGTTGCAGGCCGAAAAAAAACAGGCGGAGTTAGACGCCACCCCCGTCGTTGCACGTAAACCAGATGAAACGAAAGACGTTAAAGCAACCAGATTCGAGGGGTCGATTAAAACCGCCATCGAAAATGCCGGCAAACCGTTTGCCGCAAAAATCAAAAAACTGGAAGCCCCGCTGAATGCCTTAAAAGGGCATCAGGCCATCGCCAAGGGGGATTTCAAAGCCGGTCACGAACTGTTGAAAAAAGCGGGGGGCGCTGACGACGTCTATCTGATCTCCGTACTCTGGAAATCGGGCGAACAGGAGAAAGCGGAAAAGGCCCTGCGGAAGCTGATTGGTTCCCACAAGAATGAAGTCCAGCCGCAGGCAACGCTCGTGGAACTGCTCTGGCAGGCTGATAAAAAAGAAGCCGCGAAAAAAGAATTCGAAACATTGCGCAAACTCTCCGGCACTCTCGATGTGGATGTGCCATTGTTTGTTCGATTGGCACCGATCGCGAAAGAACTGGGTTTCGAAACTGACTGGCGCATCGAAAACGTCGCCGCTACCGATGTGGGAGAGCGACCCGATCTGAAAACGCTGGGCCCCTTCCGCTGGAAACCGTCGCCCGCGCCGACCTGGCAGCTCAAAGACGCGACCGGAAAAACGCGCAGCTCTGAGGAATTCAAAGGAAAACCACACGTCCTGATTTTTTATCTCGGCTTCAGTTGTCTGCATTGTGCCGAACAGCTGCAGGCATTCGCGCCGATGGTTCAGGAATTCGAAAAAGCGGGCATTCCGTTAATGGCCATCAGCACGGACAACATTGACGGCCTGAAAACCTCGATCAAAAACTACGACAAAGGGGATCTGCCGATCCCACTGTTTTCGAATGACAATTTCGATGTCTTCAAAGCGTTCCACGTGTACGATGATTTTGAAAAGCAACCCCTGCATGGCACTTTCATCATCGATGCCGCCGGAAACGTCCTCTGGCAGGACATCAGCTACGAACCGTTTATGGACCCGAAGTTCGTCCTCAAAGAAGCGCAACGACTGCTGCCGAAAAAAGCCGAACGGCCAGGGTTTATTCTAGATGTGTTTTGAACCGTGAAAAGTTCATTGCAGTTCACAGGAAGTCTGCGGAGTGGGCTCTGAATGGAATTGGGAACGACCACGAAACGGTTGATTCTCTTTCGTAAACCTATCCAGAAACAGCTTGCTTAGTGCATGCGACCTGTTGAACGATCAGATAGGGTGAGCCCGGATAAAACCCGGCTAATTCATCGTAGGGGCGAGCCTATGTGCTCGCCCGCCTGTTGGGATTCCATTTGTGATACGAGTAAAATGGGGCCGGAGAAACCGTTCGAACGTTGGTACAATCACACCCCAACCCTGCAGGCGGCCACACAGGGCCGCACCCTACGACAATGCAAGTTGGAACGGTTTTTCTGAAATCGAACGAGCACCGTCGGACAAGCCGAGCGGTGGCACACGGCGAGCCTGATCACGTATTCGACATCGTATTCAAAAAAGGGTTCGCTATGGAAATATTTCTACCACGAAATTCACGAAAAAACACGAATGTATTTAGGCGTATTAAGAGAACGATTACTGGTTGGGCACTGAATAAACAGCGAAAATGCGACACGGCCCCGGTTCGCAGCCTTTGAATACGCCTTGTGCAAGAAGTGATTTCGCTTCTTCAAAAGTTTCGATCAGACAATGGCGATTCACTTTGATGTTTTCTGCCATCTGATTACACGATAGATAAGAGCATTCCGCTGCATTGCCCTGGGAAAACGAAACGATATCGTATCCCTCAAGCACCTTCTTAGCAGGGACTTTCACGTTGGTGACAAACGACGTTTCCGGTTCGAAGGTTTCCCATTCAGGGTCGTCTTCGTAGCATTGAAGTTCGTAAACTTCATAATAAAACAGCTTCGTACCTTCTAAGCTAAGATCATGCTCTTTGGCTAATACCCAGATGTCTGCGGGGGAATTGAAGAACCAGTAACCATTGTGCTTCCAGTATTCGGTATAATACGAAAAATCATCTGAGATGCAGTTGCTGACGGAGTAGATATCTTCGACCCGATCACTCTGAAGATAGTCAGGCTTGCTCTCTACTCGCTTCGCAATGTAACCGACGGGAATCAGGTTCTTCATCATTCACGGTCCAGAATATGCGTCGGGATTCCGTCGAGGCTTTGTTGGTTTTTGTCATGCCAATACTGGTGCAGTCCTTCCTCCCCCTGTTTGGTGGCCCAGGTGTTGAGCTGTTCGCGTTCTTCGACATAATCGAAATAGGGAACAGCCATGCCGCAGGAAGTCTGGACCAGATCGACGTTCAGATCAAACACCTGCCGGGCACCGGGAATGGCAGGGAAGTGCGCAAACAGTTCTGCCCATTCAGTGTCGTAGGGATGAATCACGCGTGCCTGCCCGTAAAGACGTAAAATGATGGGCTTGCCCGTGAAGGCACAGAACATCACCGTCATTCTGCCATCTTGCTGAATATGGGCCGACGTCTCATTGCCGCTGCCGGTCACGTTCAGCCAGATCACGCGATTCGGATTCAGCACGCGAAATGCATCCATGCCTTTGGGCGAAACATTAATCCGGCTGTCTGCTGTTGCCGTGCCGACAAAAAACAGTTTCTGTTCGGCGATGAATTCGATCAGTTTGTCTGACAGTTCTGTAAAACGTTGTCCCATACTGTGTCTGCTCTGCTTGAATTAAGGTGCGGTTCGAAAATCGTTTCCGAATGATAACAGACAGACCGTCTTCAGGCAAAAATGGTTCGGGGCAACAGATCAGAGCCTACTGATATTGCCGCCGATAGATGGTCGGGCTCACGCCGGTCTGAGCCTTAAAGACTTTCGAAAAATGGCTGTGATCATAAAAGCCGGTCTTGTTGGCGATTTGTGAAATCGTGTCGGTTGAGCTGGTCAGCAGGCGACAGGCGGTCTGAATGCGGACATGGTTGATATAACTGGCGGGACTCGTATTAAACAGTTTGCGGAACCGTCGTTGAAACTGACTGGTGGAAAGGTCCACCAGCGATGCCAGATCTTTCACTGCAATCTCGCGCTGGAAATGGTCGTTGATATAGTCGAACACGCGTTGCATTTCGAGATACGGGGCAATCGCCAGACCGGCGCGGCGGTAATCGCGCATCATCCCGACCACTCCCGCGACCTGACCGCGTTTGTCGAACAGCGGCTCTTTGATCACCTGGAACCAGGTCATCGCGCCATCGCCGCCCGTCACCGGATGCACCAGATCAACCAGCGGCTCACGCGTTTCCATTACGCGGCGATCTTCGCGCCGATACGCTTCGGCCTGATCGCGGGGATGAATGTCAAAATCGGTCTTGCCGATCAGTACTTTCTCATCATTGACTTTGAGCCAGTCCAATAGTGCCCGGTTGTGTTTGATGAAACGTCCCTCGACGTCTTTCACCACCAGGTACACATCGGGCAAATGCGCAAACAGCCGGCATGTCTGCTCAATTCCGGGGACTTTTTTCAAAGAATTGCTGTTGAAGCGTGACATTCATGGAATATTTTCTGAAAAGAGAATGCGCTAAATATACCCAGTTTTGCCTCGAATTTCCAAGACGTACACCGCCGCGAAGATTACAATAAATAAAACAATGCAGACGCTGTTTTACTCCCGCAGTAAAAATTCATTTTTCACATACAAACTCGGCTCATTTCCGAAATGGCTTTCGAGGAGAATCTGATGACGAAACCAAGTGCGCTCAATCGTCGTAACTTTATGAAGACGGCGGCCGCCGCCAGTACGGTGTTTTCAGTCCCCACAATCATTCCCGGCACCGCGCTTGGTTTGAACGGGACCGTCGCCCCCAGCGAACGCATTATTCTGGGCGGCATCGGCATTCGCAGACGCGGCGGATATGTATTGAGCCACATGCTCGAACAGCCGGATGTGCGTTTTGTCGCCATCGCCGACGTTCGCGCCGATCAACGCAAGACCGTCAAAGAAATGGCGGACAAACAGAACGGCGATCAGAAATGCGACACCTATCGCGACTTTCGCGAACTATTGGCCCGCGATGACATTGACGCCGTCCTGATTGCGACCGGCGACCGCTGGCACGCGACCGCCTCCATGATGGCCGCTGAAGCCGGCAAAGATGTGTACTCCGAAAAACCGTGTGCGATTTCCATCGAACTCGCTCGCCGCCTGCAGGAAACGATTCAGCGCACCGGCCGCGTTTTCCAGGCAGGCACACAACGCCGCAATGTTTCCAACTTCGCACACGCCGCGAAGCTGGCACAAACAGGACAGCTCGGAAAAATTCACACCGTACACGCTTCAATTTATCAACTGATCGACCGTCACGACTGGCTGGCTGCGGAACCGGAGCCCGACCCGGAAGTGGTCGACTGGAATATGTGGCTCGGCCCTGCACCCTGGCGGCCTTACAACCACGCTTACGTCGATGGCGCCTGGCGCGGGCATTACGATTTTGACTCCGGTGCGAAACTGCTCGACTGGGGCGCGCATACGCTGGACATCTGCCAGTGGGCACTCGACGCCGACAATACGATGCCTGTGACTTATGAACCCAAGGATGTTCCCAACGATAACGTCATCGAATGTATGTATGAAAACGGCGTGAAACTGGTCATGCGTCGCAACGGCTGGCTCGGTCTCGGAACCTGCCCGGTTCGCTTCGAAGGTGATGCCGGCTGGGTGGAAACCGGCGACTCGGGACAGACGGCCGTTTCCTCGGATGAACTCCGGGCTTCACTCCCTTCACCCAGTTCGATTCCGGGAACGTCTCCCAAAATTCATGTGCGCGATTTCTTTAACTGTGTGAAAACGCGTTCCAAACCAGCGGCCAACGAAGATGTCATGGCCCGTTCGCACATCGCCTGTCACGCGGCTGCGATCGCCTGGAAGCTGGGACGCAAAGTGCAGTTCGATCCCGTGACGGAAGAGTTCGTGAACGACGACGAAGCCAACCGCATGCGGAGCCGCGCGATGCGGGAACCGTGGACCGTCTGATTCGCGTTTTTTGCTGCGAATGCTGTTTCAATAATTCTCATCTACACATTTTTTCCCTTGAGGAATCTGTGCTCATGTCTGCTGATAAAACCAGTTTTGTACTCCTGTTTTCCGTCTGCCTGCTGTTTAATACCATGTCTGCCAGCGCGGACGATCAGACAGACACCGCCAAAGAAGCGGCCCGTCTGGTGAAGGTACTCGACTCGAACGCCGGCACATACGACAAAGCGATGGCCTGCCGTCGTCTGGCTGCGATTGGCGATACGACTGCAGTCGGTGCGATTGGCAAATATCTGGGCGATGAAAAACTGGCGACCTACGCCCGCTCGGCTCTCGAAAATATTCCCGGTCCTGCAGCAGACAAAGCGCTGGAAGAATCGCTGAAAGCGCTCAAGGGGGATCTGCTGGTCGGCGTGATCAATTCGCTGGGCAAGCGCAAAGACAAAAACGCGACGTTAGACCTCACTCCCTTACTCGCCGATAAAGATACCAAAGTCGCCATCGCTGCCGCCCATGCGCTGGGAGCCATCGGCACAAAAGAAGCGGCGACCGCATTGCAGGCCGCCATTGGCAAAGGAGACGCTGCAGTACAGCGTGAAGTCGGTTTCGCCTGTCTGATGTGTGCCCGTTCGCTGGCCGCCAAAGACAAACCAGCGGCCATCGCTCTGGCGGAAGCCGTCAGAAAAGCGGATCTCCCCGAAAATATCAATCTGGCAGCCACGCAACTGACGATTGTGCTGCAAGGCAACGCGGGGCTTGCTCTGCTGGCGGAAGAACTCAAATCGGAAGACCTGCCGCGTTTTCGCTTCGGCTTACAGGCGGCCCGCGATCTGGGTAAAGTCGCGACACCCACTTTGGTTGACGCTTACAAAACTTTGTCTGACGAGCGCAAAGCACTATTAATCGCCGCCTTGAGCCTCGCACACGATCCCGCAGCGCTGCCACTGATCCATGAAGCCGCAGCCCAGGGTTCTGAGTCGCTCAAACTGCAGGCCATTTATTCGCTGACCGAACTCGACTCTGCTCTGGAAGAAAGTGACCAGCTTCAGGTTTTGAACCATCTGTTTGGTCTGCTCAAACAGAACAATGCGGAAATCGTCTCTGCCGCGGAAACAGTCATTGTCGCATTCAATTCCAGTCAGCCGTCTGCAAAAGTCAAAACACTGATTGAAGAAAACACCCGCAAACTGGTGGAGAATGAAGCATTGGCGCAGCAACTCGCGGGTCTGCAACTGGCGGGCGCGTGTCGCATCAGTTCGATCACGCCGACTCTGCTGCAGCTGGTGAATCACACGAATCCCGCTGTCAAACAGGCGGCCATTCAAGCTCTGGGCGGCACCACTTCGTCCGCCGATCTGCCGAAGCTGATCGCACTGACACTCAAAACCGTCAACGATCCAGCCGCCAGCGACGCCCTCATCGCCGCCTGCTCGCGCTTGCCGTTAGAAGAAACCGCGCAGACATTGGCGGCTGCCATGCAGGGGGCATCAACGGAACAGAAACAACTGCTGCTGAATCAACTGGCGGCCCTTGGTGGTGAAACGGCTTTGAAGACGGTCGTCGAAGCGGCACGTTCCAACGACGATGCGTTGCAGAATACGGCGACCGACCTGCTCGGGAAATGGGTCACCATCGATGTTGCACCGCCGCTGTTGGAACTGGCGAAAACGCTGGACAACAACAAATACAAGATCCGCTCACTGCGCGGTTATATTCGTGTCGCCCGACAGCTTAACATGACGGCCGAACAACAGCTGGAAGTCTGCCGCAATACGCTGGCGGTGGCAGAACGCAACGATGAAAAGAATCTGGTCTTCGAAATCTTAAGGCGTTATCCGACGCCACAGGCGGTGAACTTTACGGTTTCGCTCCTGAAGGACAAACAGCTCAATCCGTCTGCCAGTGCCACGCTTGTCACATTAGCCGAACAGAGTGCCCCCATCGACGCCGACCTGATGCAGAACGCGTTGCAGCAGGTGATCGCCACCACCGCCAATGCGGACCTCAAACATCGGGCCGCACAACAGCGGGACCGCATCGCCGCTCAGTCGAAGCAGGACGAAAAAGACCTCGGATTTCAGTCTCTGTATGACGGCAAATCGTTTGACGGCTGGCACGGGAATGAAGCCATCTTCCGCATCGAAAACGGCGAAATTGTTGCCGGCAGCCTGACGGAGAAAGTCGAACGCAACGAGTTTCTGCGTTCGAACAAAGAGTACGGCGATTTTGAACTCAAACTCGAATTCAAGTTACTCGGCGACAAGACGAACGCCGGCGTGCAGATCCGCACGGCGGAAATTCCCGATCACCACGAAGTCAGCGGTTATCAGGCTGATCTGGGCACCGGTTACTGGGGCTGCCTGTATGACGAATCCCGCCGCAAAAAAATTCTGGCAGGCCCCCCTGAAGACCAGCGCGATTTACCGGTTCGCATGGATGACTGGAACTCATATCGCATTCGCTGTGAAGGGCCACGGATTCAGCTCTGGATTAACGGCGTGCAGACGGTCGACTTCACAGAAGAAGATTCCAGCATTCCGCTGAAAGGGATCATCGCGTTACAGATTCACGGCAACCTCGTGAATCAGGTGCATTATCGCAATGTCCGCCTGCGGGAACTGTAAATCAGAGGCCAGATCGCGTTTCTTCATTCGAACGCTCCCTGCCAATGGCGCACCACCGGGGCTAACGCCCTGCGGCTAATTTTCCCAACCGGCTCGGCCCGAATTACAGCAGGCACGAGTCCCTGTTACCCCGTCGTTGCGACACTGTGGTGTGCCACTGTCGGCTGGCCCCAATACTGTTCGGCACGGAATTTGCGCCCTGTGGCGGG
>NZ_CALFPF010000571.1 GCF_937919775.1 uncultured Gimesia sp. | reverse complement strand
TCCCCCGACGCTCTCAACCTTTCTTTTACGACCTGATTTTGTTAGTTAGGAGTAATAGATTAAGTCGTTTTATGCGGGATTCACTGTATTCCATTGAAACGAAGGTTGATTATGAACAGCGCACGGTTTCTGAATTCGACTCTCTTATTTCTGATGATGCTTCTGTTTTCGCATGGTTGTGGAAATACCGATTCCGGTCCGCAGCAGACAGACTCGCAACCGCTGACAGGAAAACTGTATGGCGTCTCGTTTCAGACTTTGAATAATCCGTTTTTTGTTGATCTCGGAGAGGGTCTGAAAAAAGAGCTCGAAGCCAACGGCGATCGACTGGTAATTCTGGATGCACAATTCAATTCCCTCAAACAGAAGAATGATCTTTCGGATTTGATTCTGCAGGGAGCTGCCGGCATTTTCGTGAATCCGGTGAACTGGGAAGGACTCAAAGGCTCATTACTCGAAGCCAACCGGAAAAACGTTCCCGTCATTATTGTCGATGCACCCGTCAAAAAAGAAGATGAAGAATTAATCGTCTGTACGGTCGCCTCTGATAATTTTCTCGCTGGAAAACTCGCTGCAGAGGCACTGGCAAAAGTGAATCCGCAAGCAAAACTGGTCGTGCTGCATTTATCGGTCAATAAAGCGTGCATTGATCGGGTCGATGGTTTTAATACAGGTATGGCGCAATACCCGGAAATGGAAATTCTGGATGTGCAGGAAGCCAAAGGGACAACCGAGGGAGCAAGACCTGTCATGCGCGATCTGATTGGTCGCCATCCTGATCTGGACGCTGTATTTGCCATCAATGATCCCAACGCCTTGGGAGTCATCTCCGCTCTGGATTCCGTGAATAAACTCGATCAGGTTACGATTGTCACCGTCGACGGTTCTCAGGCTGGAATCAAAGCAATCCTGTCATGAAAGTTACATTCCACTTCCGCCCAGTTTCCACGCGAAATTGGCCAGATTGCCGCACAAAAAATGCTGGCACACCAACGTGGTGAACCCGTGGAAAAAGATGTCAAAGTGCGTGTGGAACTGATTACGAAAGAAAACGCGGAGCAGTTCCTGGAGGCAAAATAAACCATGCCTGCCACGATTTCACCGTTACTCCGGCTCCATGGAATTACCAAACGTTTTGGCAACGTGACTGCGCTGGATGATATCAGTCTTGATCTTCAAGCCGGCGAGATTCATACATTGCTGGGAGAAAACGGCGCAGGAAAAAGTACTCTGATTAAAATTCTGGGAGGTATTTATCAACCCGATCAGGGACAAATCTGGCTGGAACAGCAGCAGGTATCCCTGCGCAGTGTCGCCGATGCAGCTCGGTTGAAAATCAGATTGATCCATCAGGAACTCTCGCTGGCACCAAATCTGTCTGTCGCAGAAAATATTTTCCTGGGATGCGAACCGGTCTGTTTTGGATTCCTGCAGCGACGGCAGATGAATCAAAAAGCCGCAGCCCTGATCACACAGTTAGGGCTTTCCGAAATCGCAGATGTGACAGCAACCGTGTCTGACTTGAGTACGGCTCAACAGCAACTGGTAGAAATTGCCCGCGCCTTATCTCAGGAGGCACGTGTGTTGATTCTGGATGAGCCGACCTCCTCACTCTCCGATGTCGAAGTCGATGCTTTGTTCAATACGCTGCGCCGGTTACGCTCACAAGGGGTCGGCATCATTTATATCTCGCATCGCATGGAGGAAATCACGCGTCTTTCGGATCGGATCACTGTTTTACGCGACGGAAAGTCTGTGGGAACAGCGAACACGAATGAGGTCGATACCGCAACGCTCGTTCAATGGATGGTGGGTCGCGATATTCAGGAACATTTTCCCCGGCCCCCTTATCGACCCGGCGAAGTCGCGTTGAAAGTCTGCCAGCTCAGTAGTCCCTATGTCCATGATATTTCTTTTGAAGTTCGGTATGGTGAAGTGTTGGGTCTGTCCGGTCTGGTAGGCGCCGGTCGGACCGAGTTGGCCCGGGCCTTGTTTGGCATTGATCGCGTTCAGAGTGGAACGGTGATGATCGATGGTCAACCAACGCAGATTCGCAACCCGCGCGAGGCATTGAATCAGGGGCTGGTTTTGGTTCCGGAGGATCGCAAACAGCAGGGACTGGTGCTGGATCAGTCCGTCGCTTTTAATATTACGCTTCCCTGGCTGAAGGACTGGATTCGAGGTTGTGTGTTTTATTATCAGATCAAAAATGCGATTGTCGAACGAACCGTAAAACGATTTGGAGTCCGACTGGCCGGATCAGAGCAGCCGATGCGGGATCTGTCGGGAGGAAATCAGCAGAAAGTTCTTGTCGGCCGCTGGATGGAGAAACCGCCGAAAATTCTGATTCTGGATGAACCCACGCGCGGCATTGATGTCGGAGCGCGTGAAGACATGTATCGAATCATTGGTGATCTGGTCAAACAGGGAATGGCGTTGATACTGATTACATCAGACCTGGATGAAGTTCTGAACATTTCGCATAAAGTGGGTACGTTCCGGGCAGGACGGCTCACGGGAATTTACGAGACGCAAAAAGTCTCCGCTGAGCAGATTATGCAGCAACTGACGAAAGGGGAAGAAAGTGAAAATCGTTAAACAAATGGTCCCTCTGTTAGCTGCAATCGTGATTTTGCTCCTGCTGTTTCGTATCTGGGTTCCGACTTTTCTCTCTCCGGAGAACATGCTGGATCTGACGCAACAGATTTCCGTCAATACGATTCTGGCGTTGGGAATGACGCTGGTCATTTTGATCGGGGGCATTGATCTTTCGGTGGGAGCCATGGTCGCTCTGGTGGGAACGACGACTGTTTTCTGTCTCACATCACTCTCGGGAGAAACTCAGAATCTGTTTCTGATATTCGTTTCGCTTCTGGCAGGACTGGGCGCGGCAGCTCTGTTTGGTATGTTTCATGGCGTGGCTGCTTCAAAGACGGCAATGCCTCCCTTTATCATTACTCTGGCTTCCATGCTCGTCGCCCGCGGTTGCGCTTTGCGATTTAATGGCGGGCTTCCCATGCCGATCGGCGAGCACCAGACATTTTTCCTCGCCATTGGCAATGGTCGCCTGTTTGATGTGATCCCCCTGCCCGTTGCCATCATGCTGACGCTGTTTCTACTGATGTCTCTCTTGTTGCATCGCACCCGTTTTGGTCAGCACGTTTATGCGCTGGGAGGCAATCGGGAAGCAGCCCTTTACACGGGCATTCCCGTTGTCCGCGTGGAAATTCTCGTTTACCTGCTCTGTTCTTTAATGGCGGGGGTGGCCGGTATGATCCATACATCCCAACTTTATTCTGCTGAACCAGGATCCGGTGAGATGTTTGAGCTGACGGCAATTGCTGCCGTGGTTGTCGGAGGCACCAGTTTTACCGGTGGGCGCGGAACCATGTTTGGTACGCTGATCGGTGCCGTCATCATTGGAATTCTCGACAAAGGCCTCAATCAGGCAGGCATTCATTATTCACTGCAATACATAGTCAAGGGGGCCGTGATCCTGTTTGCCGTGTATCTTGACGTGAGACGCAACAGGTAGCCGGCTGTTTTCAAACGGTTTACGCTTTATGCCGAATCTGATGATTGCGCGAGCCGGAGAAATTGCAAAAAGTCTGCTATTTTCTCCGACGGGTAAAAAGCCGTGAGCTAGACTTGCTGTGTACACGTGGGCTGGATGGCCTTGGATGTACCCAGCGATCTTGATTTGTCCCCTCACACAGAGATCTTTCAATGACTTCCGCAAAACCTCGTTACGTCCGTCGTTATGTCGTCACCGTAATTGTATTAGTATTACTGACCCCTTTTCTGATTTACGGCGCTCACCACAGTATCGAAAGCATGTGCATTGCCCCGGAAAAGTGGGCACCTCCTGTCATGCAATCCAGGCAGAACTACGAAAAGTTCAAAGAACACTTTGAAAGTAATGATCTGCTTTTAATCAGCTGGCCTGGTTGTACTGTCGATGATCCTCGGCTGCTCGAATTCGAAGCGAAAATCAACGCGCCTCATACGACTGATTTCGGGGAAACACATGCGTCATTATTCGACCGTATTATTACCGGCGCTGGAATTGTAAACACACTAGCGGCTCCTCCGCTCAAGTTACCGCGCGATGAAGCCTTGGAACGCCTGCAAGGGGTTTTAGTCGGCAAAGACTTAAATGCCAGTTGCGCTGTCATTATTCTGACGCACCGTGGAAATGAGTTTCGTAAGCAGTCGATCGACCATGTATTATCGGTCGCCGAAACGGTTTGCCAATTACCACGGGAAGATTTTCATATCACCGGACCTCCCGTAGACGGGGTCGCCATTGACCGGGCCAGTATTCACAGCGTGAATTTGTTCGGCGCTTTGTCTGCTGCCCTGGCGACGGCGTTATGCTGGATTTGTATTCGGTCCTGGATGCTGACAGGCACGATCCTGCTGGCAGGATTATTCGGACAGGGGCTCGTCCTTTCGATGGTCTACTATTCAGGAACGCCTCTGGATGCGGTTCTGATTATTACGCCGTCGCTGGTTTTTGTGTTGACGATTTCAGCGGGCGTCCATCTGGTAAACTACTACTACGATGAATTATTTGCCACGAAAGCCAAGTCGAAAACGGAAGCGGAATCAGCAGTGCGAACCGGGTTTTCCAAAGGCTGGCAACCATGTCTGCTGGCGGCTGTCACCACAGCGATTGGACTGGGATCACTCATGGTCAGTCAGATCATCCCGATTGCGATGTTTGGTCTGTTAGCTTCAGTCGGTTTATTGATTACATTGGGAGTCTTATTACTGATCCTGCCTGGTGCGATGCAACTCTGGCCGCCTCAGCAAATCCTGAAATACAATCAGGCAGGCAATACGACTGCAACCCCCCGCTATTTTATGCGAATTTCATCCTGGATGGAGCAGTTAGCTTGTTTTCTGGAACGAAATTCCGCTGCTGTTTTTATGTCATCCCTGTTAGTGATGGCGGTTTCGGCCTACGGTTTATTATCAATCCGCTCTTCAGTCGATGTACCTTCGCTGTTTCCGGCAGGAAGTCAGGTTCTGACTGATTACAAGTTTAATGAAGATCGAATGGGGCCGCTGATCCCTGTTGAAGTGGTCATCGAATTTGAACCTGATTGCAAAAAAACGTTTTTGCAACGATTACGGATCATCGATGAAATTGAACAAACCATCAAAAACATTGACGGTTTTACAGGGACGATGTCCGCAGCCACTTTTGGTCCTAATGCTGTTGAACATAACGGTTTTGAGTCTATTCTCCGGAAAGTGGTCACGAATAAAAAATTGCATGAAAATCGTCAGGCAGTATTGGATTCTGTTTATCTGTCGGAAACCGGTGATAAAGAGTCATGGCGCATCAGTGCGCGGGTGCCTGCTCTGCAAAAAACCGATTATGGAGTCGCTCTCAATCAACTGAAAGCCACTTTGCAACCGGAACTCAAAAAATATGGTGAGCAGGGCGTGCATCTGACAGCTTATTACACTGGGATTATGCCTTTAATTCATACAGTTCAACAATTGATCCTGCAGGATCTTACCTGGAGTTTTCTCACCGCATTTATACTCGTGGCTATGGTGATTATGATCATCCAGCGCAGTTTGTGGACCGGTTTACTGAGTATGCTGCCGAATGTATTTCCGATTGTGATCGTTTTTGGTCTGATGGGCTGGATGGACATTCCACTGGATATTGGCGCGGTAATGACGGCCAGTGTGGCACTGGGAATTGCCATTGATGATACATTGCATTTCCTGGCATGGTTCCGCAGAGAGAAGACATTGAACCGAACCAGCGAAGAAGCAGTTCACGCTGCATTGAAACATTGCGGACGAGCAATGATTCATACAACCTTTATCTGCGGCCTGGGTTTGCTGGTATTTGGTTTCAGTGATTTTATTCCCACACAACGTTTCGCGTGGATGATGCTGGCATTACTCACGACAGCGTTGATCGGAGATTTACTCTTCCTGCCCGCGATGCTGATGCAACCCTTTGCAAAACAACTGCAATTTGCAAAAGACGGACTATCTGGAAAACTGAGCGTTACTTCAACACCATTATCAGCAAAATAATCTGGCATTGGTGTGATTAAAACGAATTCAGATTGGCATGCTGGCCCATCTGTTGCAGCATCTGACGGCGTTGATTGATGCAGTTGACCAAATCAATCCGTTGCTGTTCATGACGTTTTTCAATGCGCTGTTGTGCCTGATAAAAATAAGGAACCGCCGACTTCAGGTCCTGGTTGTGCTCATGATAAGACGAATTTAATTCCTGGACCTGCTGCTCACCCAGACCGGCAGCCAGGATTTCATCTTCGAGTGAAAGGAATAGGCGTGCGCTGCCTGGATCTCCCTGGCGTGCAGATCGTCCTGTCAATTGTCGATCAATGCGGGCGGATTCATGCAATTCAGAGCAGATCACATGTAGCCCGCCCGGCTCTGCAACCCCTTCACCGAGGAGAATATCCGTACCACGGCCCGCCATATTAGTGGCCACGGTAATCCGACCCGGTTGGCCTGCCTGCTGAATGATGGCGGCCTCGTTTTCATGATTCAAAGCATGCAAAACTTCATGCTCCAGCCCCACCTGTAACAGCCGCGCTGATAATTCATTCGATAAATTCACGGACCGCGTTCCGATCAGCACGGGTCTGCCCTGCCCATGCATGGCAGCCGTTTCTTCCACAATGGCGGCCCATTTTTCTTCTGCCGTGAAGTAAATCTGTTCGGGTAACATCTGACGTTTCGCGGGGCGGTTGGTGGGAATTTTGATCACGGGAGTCGCGAAGACTTTCTTCAATTCACCGGCCGCTGATTCTGCCGTCCCCGTCATGCCCGCCATTCTTGGATAACGTGAAAATAATTCCTGAACCGTCGTTTGCGCACCGACTTTGGTGGGGGACGTCATCTCGAGGCCTTCTTTGGCTTCAATGGCCTGGTGAATACCATTCTGCCACATGCGACCCTCAGAAATTCTCCCCGTAAATTCATCGACGATTGCCACCTTTCCCTCTCGGACGACATAATCGCGGCCGTTCTGAAAATAGTTCCGGACCCGCAAAGCACGTTCTGAGGCAAGATAAGCGGTTCCCGTGTTGATCGCTGAAGGGGCATCATTCTCCAATAACATCTCACGCACGATACGTCGGCCGGCTTCGGTCAATTCCATACCACGTTCTGGACCATGATCAATGTAATGTTCGTTTTCTGTCAATCTGGTCACGTGCGAAGCACTCCACTGGCAGGCGCTGGCCAACTGTGCTTCTTCACTCGCATCGGTTTGTCCGATGATCAATGGCGTCCGCGCTTCGTCAATTAATATGCTGTCTGCTTCATCAATAATCACCATATAAGGCTGACGCGGATTCAATAATTGCTGCTCACTCTGGTTGTTTCGCTGACCAAATAACTGCTGCCGCCGTGAGGTAGAGGAAGTTTTGAGGTCTGATGAGCTGAGTAGATCTCGCAGATAATCAAATCCAAATTCCCGCGCGGTCCCATAGGTGATATCACATTCATAAGCGGCACGGCGTTCCGACAATGTAGAAGCAGCCGTAACCGTTCCCACTGTCATGCCCAACGAGTTATAAACGGGGTTCAACCACTGTGCATCGCGTTCAGCGAGATAATCATTGGCCGTGGCAATGTGAATCCCCTGATCGGGTAGTGCATTCAGGCAAAGGGTCAACGCAGCCGTCAACGTCTTTCCTTCACCGGTCTGCATTTCTGCAATCGCCCCTTCATGCATCGCAAACGCGCCGAGATATTGAACCGGATAAGGCGTTAAACCCAGGTGCCGTTTCATTTGTTCGCTGACGACCGCAAACGCTTCGGGAAGCAAATTCGTAAGAGACTCACCGCTTTGTACGCGATAGCGGAATGAATTCCACTCATCAAATAACTGGGAATCCGTGTAGGAAGCGAAATCCTGTTGCAGAAGCTGAATCTGCTCGACCATGTCCCACCAGAGCGCAGGAATCTCATTTTCTCCTGTCAGGAGAAAACCGCGGAGCCGTTCTGCGAGAGAGGAGATGAAATTCGCCACGATAATGTTTTACAATCCCGAAAAGGGTTATCATTGATATGATCTGCATATTCTAACGAATCGTTACACCAGTTTCGATCCTTTTTATCTACAAGCCTGACGAGAGACTGAAACGGGGGTCTGCTGTTGACTTTTCGCAACAGCGTCAGCAAACGAATGTTGTTTTGAGGCAACATTTTAGGGAGTAGACGCCTTATTTCAGGAGCAAAAGCGGTAGATCACTGAAAAAGCACATACCATGCCGCCAGAAAAGAGGAGTGATGGCGGCCTTGGGCAGACAGCGGAGACTTTAATGGCCCATACAGGAAATGAACGTGCCAACGTCAAGCGGTGCTGGCACGTGGGTGCTTGAGAGCGGGAAGGTTCAGCTCAGAGCAGTTTTTTCTGCCGCGGATTTTGTTTCTTTGGTGAAGAACTTTTTTTTGATGCGGTTCCTGGCGTGCTGTCTTCGAGCCGTTTCCCGTTTTTCGTCGAGGGGGCACTGACCAGCGGATTTTCCTGACCGTCCAGGGGTTGTCCCACATCGATCTCAGACAGACGTTGTTGTGCGCGTGCGCCATATTCTTCCGAGAGTTCAAAGCCGACGTACTGACGGTTTAATTTCTTTGCGACCGCCAGCGTGGTCCCGCTTCCCGAAAAAGGATCGAGCACAATTTCTTCCGGGTGGGAACAGGCGCGAATGATCCGCCCCAGGAGTTGTTCGGGCATCTGACAGCCGTGCCACCCCTGGCGTTCCTTAAACGTGCCATTGATGCGGGGAAAGTACCAGGTGTCTTCATCGCCTTGAAAACTCTCAGGAATATCCTGCGGTCGTAAAATCCAGGTATCGTCGGGAAGACGACCTTTGGGATTGGCTCGCTTGTCTCCGTAGACCAGTTGTCGTGCGGAAGGAATTCGGATCGACGGATCATCGGCATTGAAGGTGAACTGCTTCGGGTCTTTCACCATGTGGAATAAATGGGCGTGTGAACGGCTGAACTTGTTTTTACAATTCACGCCAAAGGTGTAATACCAGATGACCCAACTGCGGCAGGTGAGCCCCAGTTTCCGCTGCATCATGACTTTGAGTTCAGCCGCGTATTCATCACCAATTGCCAGCCAGAACGTGCCATCCGGTTTCAACAGCCGCACCACTTCCGACAGCCAGAGCGAACACCAGTCGAGATACTGCTCGCTTTCGAGACGGTCTTCGTACTGATCGTATTCGTAGCCGATATTAAAGGGGGGATCAGCGAATGCCAAATCAATCGATTCCGCTTCGAGTCCCTGCATACCTGCAATGCAGTCCTGAATATGTATCTGATTCAAGTTCGTCATATGTGTTCTGGTTGCAGTTACTGGAATGCGGAGTATTTAATTTTTTCTGCGGATGCGTTTGTAACGAACATTACAACCGATGGCAATGGTCTCTGTAATTTCCGGCTGTTTACCTTTTAATGCCGCTTCAATCGCAAGGGAAACATAATCCTGCTTCACCCTGCTGGCGTCGGTGGCATCATCCATGGCCCCCATGTAAACGACTTTTCGATCTTTGTTTAACACAAAAAATTCCGGCGTACGAGTGGCTCCGAAGTCCTGCCCGATTTTCTGCGATTCATCAAACAGGTACGGAAAGACAAACTGTTTTTGCTTCGCCTGTTCGGTCATTTTTTCCAGACTGTCTGCAGGAACCAGATTCACGTTGACGGCAATGACGGCAACCTGAGAATCCTTCGCCACATACTTTTGAGCAAGACGATTCAGTCTCGCTTCATAGTCGACGGCATAAGGACAACTATTGCACATAAACGCAATCACCAGCACTTCTTTATCTTTAAAAGAATCGCTGGAATAAGACTTTCCATCAGTGGCAGGCAGTTTTTCCCACGAGGGGGCCTGATCTCCCGCATTGAGTACGGGGTTATATTTGCCCGCAGATAACTCTGCATTGATTGCACAGACGAAAACAATTGATAACATCAGAAGCGAAACAAACGGTCGCGATGCAGTCCTCATTTCAGACCTCAAAAAAAGTGCTGATCAAAGTGGTTCCCCCATCAAACGAAGTTTACCAGGGGACTTCATAATTCACGCGTTTGGCCAGTTCTTTCAGTTGACTGGCATGATCGCGATGGACATACAGGCCTTCCCGGAGCGCCCGCTGTGTCAGTTCCCATTCCAGTTCGCCGGGTATCCGCACCCGCTCATCTGCATTGGCGGGACGCAATTGATGGATGGCTTCTGTCGCGGAAGCCAGTTCTGCATGAAAGCGGTCTTCTGCAACAAACTGTTTGAGATCAATCACGTAGAAAAAATGTTCCGAGCCTTCAATTTCAGGTGCTTTCTTTTTATTGATTGGCAGTTTGCCTCCCGCCAGCGCACCGGTGAGAATTGAACTGATCATTGCCAGCCCGTAACCACGGGGCCCAGCGGCCGGCAGAAGTGTTTTGACTGCTGCGGAATCGGTCGTTTCATTTCCCTCGCGGTCCAGAGCATAACCAGTGGGGATCGGTAAACCGTATAATGCCTGCGTATCCAGTTTCCCCCATGAAGTTTTTGCACATGCCATATCCAGAACAAAGGGGGCACCTTCTCGCGCGGGCACTCCCCAGGCGATCGCATTATTCGCCGTTGCTGCTTGTGTACTTCCATGAGCGGCCACCGTAGCTTTACCGGTATTGGTAGTACAGTAACCAATCATGCCGGCTTCGACCGCCATTAAGACATAAACGGCAGCAGCACCAAAATGATGACTGTTGCGAACGGCGACTGTGCCTGTACCCACTTCCCGCGCTTTTTTAATCGCTAATTCCATCGCGCGCGTTGCGGCAACATGTCCCATCGCTTTACTGCCATCTAAAACGGCAATCGCCGGCGTTTCCGTGATCGTCAGAATTTGAGCACGGGGATCAATATCACCCATGTCCATTGCTTCAAGATAGCGTTCTGTGGCGCGGCTGCCATGTGAGTGGATGCCGCGCAGGTCAGCTTCGATCAACCGGTTGGCAGCAATTTCCGCCTCAACCTGAAACATCCCCATTCGTACAAACAGCTTGACCAGCAATTCCTTGAGCGGTTCCAGCGGAATCAGAACTTCCTGGGATCGATCCTGGGGGGGAGCAAAATGATCCGACGACATAGTTAGTGGCTCTCAATGTAGGGTGCAGTGCTGGTACACACCAGATCCTGCGAGGAAACGATAAACAGATTCTATCATATAATAGCGTAACGCCAATTCCAGACTGTTTCGACTCTCAAGAGGGATTACCAGGCAAACTTTTGGTGATTCCTGACGCAGTAGACTCGCTGTCAAAGCAATTCCCTACTTCGCCGATAAATCAACACGGACAATCTCTTTATCATTCCGCGCAAACACACTTTTCATGGCAAAAGCGGGATGCGACCAGATCGTCATGCGGCGCTGGACGGGGCGTGTGGGTTCGATCAGTTTGGCGCGGCTGATTTCCTCGTATCCCTGGGGAGTCAAATTGGCAATGATCAAATCGCCTTGCTCGTTGTGCAGGAAGTACCGGTCTTCATGCGGAATGATGAAGGCGTTCCACCAGCGACCTTTGCCAGTCGCTTTTTCCGTTTCCCACAGACGCCGTCCATTGCTTGCATCAAGACACCGCAGTTGGCCATAACTGCAAACGCCGTAGATATGCGTACCATTAAAAATGGGGGTCATCATAATCGGGTGCAGGCCGTCCGTATTGATTTCGCTGTCACTGTTTCCCGACCAGACAATTTTGGCCTGACTGCCATCGTCGGAGACTTCAATCATGCGCGGCCCATTATAAAAGCTGGCGACGAACAGGCGGTTTCCCACTTTGCGGGGCGTGGCGATACTGAGTCCGTAACGGACACCGTAAGGAACTTCCCAGATCAGTTTCCCGGTTTTCGGGTCCAGAGCAGAGACAGCACTCGGATGCCAGACAATCAGTTCCCGTTTTCCGCCGAACGTGAAGATAACCGGTGGCGCATAACCAACGGCGGAATCCTCAAGCGACCGCCAGAGTTCCTTACCGGTCGCCTTATCGAAGCTGACGACGAGTGAATTCTGTGTGCCACCCACCAGCGCGATGAGTTGATTGCCATCGACGAGTGGAGAAGCCACCGAACCCCAGGTGGGAAGTTTGGTACCAAAATCTTCGACGAAGTTTTTTTGCCAGATGACCTTGCCGTTTTCCGCGTCGAAGCAGAATAAATGGCCTTGCGCGCCGAGTGTATAGACGCGTCCGGCGTCGATCACCGGTGTCGAACGGGGACCGGCGGGATAACTGACCGAATACTCGACCGGATATTCGTAGCTCCAGATTTGTGTTCCCTCTTCGGCATCCAGACAGAGAACCCGTTCATAACCTACGCGCTGTTTGAAAATACGGTCTGTAACATAAACACACCAGCGGGAATTGACTTCCGCGACGGCGGGACCGGAATAACCTTCGCCAAGCGGAGCTGACCAGACACGGGGCAGCAAACCTGCTGTGGGGAGGGTTTTGACGATTCCTGTTTCCCGCCAGACGAGATCCTGTTGAGGTCCGCCCCATTGCGGCCAGTCATCACTGAATCCAGATTGAGAAATCAGACTGGCACACAGCATGCTTGCGATCAGAGTCAGTTTTTGCGTCATGGTTTCCTCAGGGGTAATACAGTCAAAATCAATATTATTTCACTTCGTGAACGAGCAGCATATCGTGTCCTAACGAAGTCCAGTCGGTTCCCGAAATCAACACGATCTGGCTTCCCGTCGAAAGGAAGCCGTGCTTTTTACCATACGTCACGATAAATTTGAGAATTTTCTGAGGTGACTTATCGACCACATCGGTCAGGAGTGAGGTGACTCCCCAGTAAAGGGTCATACGGCGGGCTGTCGCCGGTCGGTCTGTTAAGGCAACAGTAGGCACGGTGCGACGCTGCTTGGAAAGCGCCATCGCCGTTTTCCCTTCGTGTGTGCAGGTCACCATCAGATCGGCGTCCAGTTTTTCCGCGGTGATGCCGGCTCCGAGTGTGACGGCTTCCGTAACTTCACGGGCGAGCAGGCGACGATTACTTGTCGTTTCTTCCGAGTGCAGATTGGAAGAGAGAATCCGAGCGGCCTCTCGAACGATGCGACTCATCATCTCCACGGCTGCCAGCGGACTGACGCCCACTGCCGTTTCACCGGAAAGCATCACAGCATCGCTGCCATCCAGAACGGCATTGGCGACGTCGCTGGCTTCAGCGCGTGTGGGAAAGGTATTGAACTGCATACTGTCGAGCATCTGCGTGGCGGTGATCACTGGCACGCGGTGCTGGTTACAGAGATGGATAATCCGTTTCTGAATGATGGGAACCCGTTCGATATCAACTTCGACGCCCAGATCACCGCGCGCGACCATGACCGCATCGGTCAGTTTGAGAATCTGTTCGATATCGCTGACCGCTTCAATTTTTTCAATTTTAGCCACGATATGGGGACGATCAACGGGGTTCAGTTTGTCGATTTCCTCATTCAGGTGCGTGATATCATCTGCCGAACGCACAAAGCTCAGGCCAATATAATCCAGCCCGTGTTCGATGGCCCAGGCAAGGTCTTGGAGGTCTTTTTCTGTCATACAAGGCGTGCTGAGTTGAACCCCCGGCAAATTCACCCCCTGTTTGCTGCGAATAATTCCTTCACGCTCGACAACACACTCCACATATTCTCCGTCGTCTGATTTTTCGACCACGCGCATGGCAACCATGCCATCAGCCAAAAGCACCGGATCACCAACGCGGAGGTCTTCGATCAAAGGTTCGTAAGTGCAGGTCAATTCCCGCGGGTTGTCGGTTTCAATACCGCGAATGAACCGGAAACGCATATCTTGAAGGCATTTGATTTCACCGTCCGGCAAAACTCCCAGACGAATTTTCGGACCGGACAAATCGCCGAGTATTCCAATGGGCTTTCCCATTTCGTCAGAGATTTCGTGGATGTTTTTAACAATCCCTGCCAACCAGTCATGTTTCCCATGTGCGAAGTTGAGCCGAAACAGGTCAACGCCGGCAATGATCAGTTTGTGAAGCATTTCGCGAGAATCGGAAGCCGGGCCGACGGTAGCAATGATTTTGGTTTTTACGAGCGGTTGTTCTTCGTATTGCATCGTGTTCATCCTGAACCTTTAAAAGAATTTTTATCACAAAAAAGCAACCGAGGAATTTCTTATCGAGAAAACAAACTCAGTTTTTCACTTCGGGCTGGAACCACTGCTGATTAAGCTGTTTCACCGGTTCACCGGGTTTTGCAATGCGGAATTTCCCTTTGAGACTGACGGTCGTGGGGCGAATGCAGGTCTTATCATTGCAGGC
>NZ_CALFPF010000570.1 GCF_937919775.1 uncultured Gimesia sp. | reverse complement strand
GATTGTTACAAGACATATGAAAACAGAAGTCACAACAATCGTGCATGCCACCAGCGGTTCATGCCTTTTACCAATCAGTACGCAGGCGCTGATGGTACCCGGGCCAATCAGCACCGGCATCGCAATCGAACCAGAAATGCTCGTGGATTCTCCTCTTAATGCTTCAATGACAACGGGACCTTTAAATACAAACTGAATTCCGATCAGCAGAAAGATAATGCCTCCGAATATCTGGAATGATGCAAATTCGACTTGCATTACACCGGTAAAAATCTTGTCTCCCAGAATCACAAAGCTACAGAAAATCGCGCTGGTAATCAGACCAGCCCGCATCAGTACATGACGAAATTGTTTCTGTTTGAGCTTTTGAACCACATCGACAAGATAAATGATCACCAGGAATGGATTGAGAAGCGTTAATAAAAGTGCCGTGGATCTGAAAACATCAGTCATAATATTTTGAATCGAACGTTCTGAAGGTTAAGCGTGTAATCACCGGTCGCATACTGCAGCGCGACTCGGTTAGAAAGGGCATCGCCCGTGGTCGGGAATTTCATTCTAGCTTGTGTTGGGATCGATTGAAAGAAGGCAGGCGCGCTGGGTACAAAAAGTCTCTCGAACGTTAAGTTCCGCAGACCATTAATCTTTGAAAAGAAACTCTAGTGAAAGAACTGACGTGAGTCGGGGCACGTCTGCCGCGGGGAATTGTTTATTTATCGCTTTTTCGTGCGAACGCCGCGCATTCAGCGAAGAAGAATGTTGCCATATTGAGTTTTGAATAATCGTAATGATTGATGGCGTCTTCGATGCGGCCACGATGTGTGCCGTCGTCGGCGAGAGCGATGATGGCCGCAGCCGCGAGCGGGTTTTGCATTCTGGCTTGCTCATACGATTTGCGTTCACCGCGTTTCAGTTTGTCGCCTGTTCTGGAAAGCCGTTCTGCATCGGCCTGGTTTTTTTGTGGGAACCACGTGTTATACACGGCTCGCCAGTCTGCATTCCCGAATACTTTTTTGTCCTGGTTGTCAAACGTGTTGTAGACATTGAGGGAGTTGAGGGCGTGTTTTGCATTCAGAGCCAGGCCCGCGCGATAATGCGAACGCAGCTTTTCGTCGGTTTCCATCGCAGCGAGTCGGGCCAGTGACGCCTGGGAGCCGACGTAGATCCAAAGCTGGTGTGTGTCGATGTGGCGAATGGCCTCGCGATCTCTGGCATAACCTTCCGCACAGATCTCGACGCGAGATTTATCCGCATGTTCGGGAATCGCGGCTTGCGCTGTCTGATAACGCTCCAGCCAGATCTGATCGCCGGTGACCTCATGCATGGCACGCAGGAGATAAAGATAACGGGCCGCATCGCGGAACAGATGACCTCGGTAGCCTCCCCGAAACTGACCTTTGAAGGCCCCATCGGCCGGGCATCGCCAGCCGGTTGACTCCAGGACTTCGGCGACGGTTTTCATCTTTGCGATGATCTCACGACGTTCGTCTGCGCTCGGCAGATCGCTCATTACATACGCATGCAGGCCGTAAAACCACGGATGCGTCTGATCGTCCGAACCGAGCGGATAATGGCAGAGGCCGTCCGTTCCGACTCCGCGTACGATCATACCAGGTACCTCCGAAACGGAGGCGCACTTCATGAGCCCGCGTGCAAGACGCCGCGCCTGATCTTTATCGACAAGATCGCCGGAACGTCGCGCACGCTCACACGCGGCAGGCAGATACAGGCCTGTGAACATGGGCCCGTCTTCGATCGGGCTCCACCAGCCGATGGCATTCGGCTTGCCCAGAGAACAATCTTCCGGGGTGGGCAGGTCACCGACATAGTCGTGGATGATGCCGTAGTCGTCGATGAACTTACTCCACAACTCAGCGTGAGCCTGTTCTACACCGCTGAGGGCGGGCGCAGTGACTGGCTCGACTGCAGACACCGCGCTCATCGGAATCAGCAGCAGGACGATGAAAAGTATGCTGGCGCGTTTCATACGATGTATCGACATCTTCAGACCCATTAGACGACTTTCTCTGTTGACCGCGGTTTCGAATAGAAGGTGTTGTCAGGAAGTAATGTAGGGTTCCTGAGATCCTTTTCATACTACTATAAACCAAGCCGAACAGGAAGATTACGTGTATTTTGTGTCGTGCGTGGTTTGGTCGGAGAGAAAATAAGGTGGGGCTGCTCTGTCGAACGTTGAGGCTCGAATTCGGGGGGGCAACTGCCAGTCGAAGGAAAGCGGGGAATCGCTCTCCTTCGGGCCGTTAGTCATATTATAAAGCGATCAGGAGATCGTGCCGCAGAAGGTGAGCGAAAACTGAGATGTTTCTCGCGCTCCATCCTGCGTGACGGGTTCCTGTGTCACGGTTTGTGGTTTTGCCTGGTCGGGGCGGGAAATCTGAATTTCCCGTGGAGCGTTAATTCCGATCCGGACGGTACCTTTCTTTGTTTCCACAATGGTGATCTGGATATTGTCCCCAATTTGAATTGTTTCGTTGACTTTGCGGGATAAAACCAACATTGAAAGACTCCTTCTTGTAATGCAGATAAAATTTGGCTGGAACAATCCTATGGATTGCCTGAGTGAGGTCTGGAATGATCCCTGTCACAAACGATAAGGAGCATTCCACATCTAACCGAACAGTTCAAAACATCGGTATGTAGAATAAGGCAACCAGAAGCACTAATGAGTTAGTTGTTAAACTCAGTTCAGCAGAAAATTTGCTGTTGTGTGTCTCAATTATATAAAAGAGCTCGCGCCTCCAGCGGCGAGCATGCGGCCGGCACCTGCCGGGCAAGTTGTTGATTGCTGGCGCGAAAGTTACCTCCCCCTTTATTTTTTTGCAATAGCAGTTTTGGAATTTTTACAAAAATTCGAATTCCTACGTTCCTTGATCGATCTTCAGCAGCACTTTGTCATCAATCGATTTCATCTGAGAGAGGATCTTTTGATGCAGTTGCTCCCGAATCTTGATGACTTCAGGGTCTTGAGAGCGGATCAGATTTGTCGTTTCTGCGGGATCTGCAGTCAGGTGATAAAGTTCGTCTCTGCCTGGGTTTAAGAAGTCGCGTATCAGCTTCCATTCCGGCGTGCGATACATGCGCATGTGCGTTTGAGACTGGTGTTTCGTGCTGTATTCCGCGTAAAAGCCATTATCCCATTCTTCCGGATTTTGATTTTTTAATAACGGAACAAGACTCGTGCCACGGATGGTTATTTTTTCGGGTAGAGGCACGTTTGCCATTTCCAGCAGGGTCGGAAACCAGTCCAGATTGGAAACCGTCTGTTTGATTTTCTGATGCGGCTGAGTGACTCCCGGCCAGAGGACCGCAGTCGGAATCCTGAGGGAGTTGTCATACATGTTCGGCCGCTGGCCGGTGGGAATTGTTTTGCTGTCCGGGGTATTTCTGTTGAGCACCCAGTGTCCGTTTCCTTTATGCCAGATGCCATTGTGGCCCATGTTATAACCGTGATCGCTGGAGAAAATGATAATCGTGTTCTGCTGCAGATTCTGTTGTTTCAAAGCCTGCAGCAGGCGACCGACATTGCGATCCACGCTGGCCACGCTGGCGAGATATTCGCGCGTCATTTTTTTGACCCGTTCCACATTCAGATCGGGATAATCGGGGTTGGGAATCTGGGGATCAAGATTTTCAAAAGGCGCCCAGTCTTCATCGGCAACCGGCAGCCAGCGCGCGTGCGGTGCGCGAAAGTGCAGCGAAAGCAGGAACGGCGTCCCCTGCTCTTTGCCAATGAACCGGATCGCATCATCAACCAGCAGATCGGGAAGTAAACCTTTCAGTTTGGTTTCTTTGCCGTTGACTTCGAGCGTGGGATCTTTCGGTACGTTCCCGCCGCCGCGAAAGCCCATGAAATAATCATAGCCGAATTGCGTCGGATGCTGTTTATCCAGCAGACCCAGATGCCATTTTCCGATCAGGCCGGTGCGATAGCCGGCTTCTTTCAACAGCTGCATCCAGGTTACGGTGTCCGGTTTCAGGCCGTGTTCCGGTTCGGTGCCGGGGTGGAGCCAGTCGGTGATTCCCAGTTCCGATCCGTAACGGCTGGCGACCAGACTGGCGCGGGATGGGCTGCAGACCGGCGTGGTCGTAAAGGAATTGACCAGATACGCGCCGTTCTGAAAGATGCTGTCGATGTGCGGCGTTTTGGCGTGCGGGTGACCGGATTCCCCTAACGCCCAGGGGGCCTGGTCATCGGTGAAAATGAAAAGCAGATTCGGTTGTGCAGCCGCTTCGACCGGAGGGACGCTCAGGCTGAAAATTGCCGACAGGATCAGAAAGGATGTCAGGACGTTACGCATATCGTTCGCCTCGCTTGTTTTCAGATATTGAACAATGCCTGTTTACCAGCTTGTCATGTCACTGCCGCGCCGTCAAGTGTGTTTACTTTTCATTATAATCCGCGGGAGAGCCCGAATCCTCGTGTTCTTTTTTGCATTCTGTCGCCCGGGAAAATACAATAGTCATCACCAAGTGCCTCGTAAAACTGATTCCTTCCAGTGGGATACCCTCAGATGGTCCAACCTCAAAGTCCGCTAAAACGGCTCAAACGCAGTCAACGATTCCACAGTTTGTCTGCTTTGTTCGTTCTCTGTTTTATGCCGATCCTCATCGCGGCGGAGACGGATTCGGAATCGCCGCTGGTCGCGAAACGCCCGGAACAGAGCCCGACCGCTTCCGAGCATGATTTGACGGTTGAGGAACTGGCTGAGAACGCGAAAGAATCGGTCGTGTCGGTTTCGTTTGCCGGCCGGGATGGGCAGCAGGCCGGATTGGGAACCGGGTTTGTGATTGCCTCTGACGGACTGGTGGCGACAAACATGCATGTGATTGGTGAAGCGCGGCCGATTACCGTGCAGTTTTCCAACGGGAAACAATACGAGGTCAAAGAAGTATATGCGACCGACCGTCAGATGGATCTGGCCGTTTTGAAGATTGACGCTCAAGATCTGATCCCCCTGCCCCTCGCAGAACCGGATTCGTTAAAACAGGGAGCCGAAGTGATCGTGCTCGGGAATCCGCAGGGGCTGCGTTACAGTGTGGTCAAAGGGGTGAATTCAGGAACGCGGGAAATCGACGGCAAGCCGATGATTCAACTGGCAATTCCCATTGAGCCCGGCAACAGTGGTGGCCCGGTGCTGGACTCGCAGGGGCGCGTGCAGGGCATTGTGACTTTAAAGTCGGCGGTCACCCGCAATCTGGGATATGCGGTCAATATCAGCGCCTTGAAAGTGCTGCTGGAAAAACCGAACCCGGTCCCCATCAACCGCTGGCTGACGATTGGAACGCTGGATGAACGTCTCTGGAAACCGTTGTTCGGTTCGCGCTGGCGACAGCGGGCGGGCCGGATTATGGTGGATGGTTTCGGTTCCGGTTTAGGCAGTCGTTCGTTATGTGTGTCGCAGGAAGCGTTGCCCGAGCTGCCTTATGAAATTGCCGTCGAAGTCAAGCTGGATGATAAATCCGGGGCGGCAGGTTTGATTTTTTATTCCGATGAGAACACCAAACATTACGGTTTTTATCCCAGTAATCAAAGCCTGCGAATCAGCCGCTTTGATGGACCCGATGTGTTTTTGTGGCGCGTGCTGGAAGAAAAGAAAAGTAATTCCTACCGCGAAGGAGAATGGAATCAGTTAAAGGTGCGTCTTGAAGCAGATCGCATCTTGTGTTTTGTGAATGATGAGCAGGTGTTTGAGGTCAAGGATCAGTCTTATACGGAAGGAAAAGCGGGTCTCGCGAAATTTCGGAATACGGTGGCTTCGTTCCGAGGATTTCAGGTCGCTTCCCGGATCGAGCCCTACCGCCCCTCCCGGGAGACGGCACAGAAGATTCTCGATTTAACGGAAGATCTCCGAGTGGATCGACCGCCGCTGGAAGAACTGATCGAAGAAGTCGTCAAAGAGACCGATAAGAAAAGTGCGCAACAGGCACTGCAGGAACGGGCGCGATTGCTGCAGAAGCAGGCAGAGCGGCTGCAGGAACTGGCCCAGTCGATTCATGAACGGGCGGTACTCGCGGAATTGAATGCCTTGTTTACTGAGAAAAAAGAGGCGGAAATCGATTTGCTCTCCGCGGCCCTGCTGGTGGCGCGGCTGGATAATTCCGAGGTCGAGATCAAATCGTATCTCAGTCAGGTGGCAGGGATGGTCAATGAGATTCAGAAAACGCTGCCCCCCAAAGCGACGCCACAGGCCAAACTGGATGCCTTGAATCAATATCTGTTCCGTGAAACCGGTTTTCATGGAAGTCGAACCAATTATTACAGCCGCTCCAACAGTTATATTAATGAGACGATTGAAGATCGCGAAGGGCTGCCGATCACGCTGGCCATTCTCTATATGGAAATGGGACGCCGCCTGGGACTGGATATCGAAGGCGTCGGTCTGCCCGGTCACTTTGTGGTGCGGGTGAATTCGACCGCTGAGAAAGGCCAGTTGATCGATGTTTTCGAGGGGGGCGAAACGCTGAGTGATGAAGCCGCCAAAGTGATCATCGTGGCTGCGAACAGTGGCCAACTGGATGAGGAGTTCTTAAAAGCGCAGCCGAAAAAAGAAATCATCAAACGGATGTTGAGGAATCTGTTGAATCTGGCGCGGGACAGTGAGGACATTCAATCCATGTTGCGGTATGTCGAAGCCATGATCTCGCTCGATGAAGAGTTGCTGCAGGAGCGCTGGTTGCGCGCGGTACTCCGTTATCAGACGGGGCGCATCACGGAAGCGATGGCCGATGCCGACTATCTGCTGGAGAAATCGCCGGAAGGCTTCGACTTGAAGCGCATTCGGGAATTCCGCACTTTCCTGGAGACCGTCAGGCAATCTGAGTAAGCGAATGGATTCTGTCGATCACTGAAACGAAACAGGAGAGGCGACGTGATATGAATCTATTGAAGCATTCCCTGCACGGCCTGATTTTAATGGGGGCAGTGGTCGTGCTCTCTGGGGCGCATCCCTATGCTGCTCCCGGGGTCACCAGCCTGACGAATTCCGAGGTCAAATACCGTCTGACGGATCAACATGCCGTTGTCCTGAAGCGGGGCAAGATCACGGCAGTGATTGTGGATAACGCAGCCGTTGATACGCCGGAGCTTCCCGGTCATCGTGCGGGATATAATGGCGTGGCGTCGCTGAAGTATGAGGGGCAAACTGAGAACATATTCGTGCCTGCACTGGCAGGCTTGAATTTCGAGCACATCCATGACGGGAATCCCGGGTACAAAGAGAAATTCGAGCCGCGCGCGTTTCCGATGCAACTGCGAATCATTTCCGAAGACACGGTTGAACTGTATCAGCCGCCGACGGAGAACTGGAAACTGGAAAGCTGCGGCCGTTATCAGATTCTGGACGACGGGACCATCGAATATACGTTTGAATGTATTCCGCATGCCGCTCTGTTCAAGAACGGTTATATCGGCTTATTCTGGGCCAGTTATATGCAGGCACCGGAAGATCGCCGGATTTATTTTCATGGGAAATCAAAATCGCTGTTAGACAAAGCGGAAACATTGATCGCCGCAAGCACACCTGCGCATGGCGTTGACAGCACTCATCCGCCGGCCAATGCCGTGTTTTTTCCTGAGATTGCAGCCGATTTTCCGCTGACGTTAGTCAACCATCCTTCAGCGTATGTGTATTCTCAGCCGTGGTACTATGGTATTCGCGGGAATTATTCTTATACTCAGATTTTTCGGAAGCGTGATCAAATCTGGTTTGCCCAGTCACCGACAGGCGGCGGGAAACAGAATCCAGCCTGGGATTTTCAATGGTTCATTCCCGACTACAAAGTCGGCGAGGCCTACGGATTTCGCATGCGGGCGCATTATGCTCCCTGGTCAGATCACGTCACATTACAAAACTCGGTTCAAAAACATTTATCTGCCCTGACGCACAACTGATTTCGCGAAGCGCGACAACGAATAATCTGATTTCAGGATCGAAATCAGGCTTGTCGTGTCCGGGCATGGATTGAATTTAAGATGAGAAAAATTGGCTCGTTCCCATCCGAGCAGCAGGCAAAGCGTTTTGTAGACTATATGCTCACGCAGGGAATCAGTATCAATGTCGAACCGGCGATCGATTTATGGACGATCTGGGTGTATGATGAAGATCAGGTCGACCAGTCTAAAACCGCGCTGGATGAGTTTTTAGCGAATCCGGAAGCCGATAAGTACCAGGGGGTGACCCGGCAGGCAGAGGCGATTCGGGAAGAAAAAATTAAAAAAGCCGTCGAGGCATCCAGGAAGCAGGTTAACGTACGCGACACCTGGAATCAGCCTTTTACGAGCCGTTGTCCGGTGACGTCATTTTTGATTGGCATCAGTATTGTCGTGTTTCTTTTCATGCAGTCGGATGAATACAATGTGAAAGTCAGAGAGGCGTTGAGTATCTGCAGCTTTCAGGTCTCTGGCAATATGATTAGTTATGATCGCCGTCTGGTCGAAGTGCGGGAAGGCGAAGTCTGGCGGCTGGTGACGCCGATTTTTATCCATTTCTCAATCTTTCATATTCTGTTTAACTGTATGATGGCCTACCAACTGGGGGGCGCGATCGAGATGAATCGGGGCAGCATGCGACTGGCGCTGCTGGTTTTAGTCACAGCGATTCCTTCCAACCTGGCGCAGTTTTATTGGGGGGGACCCGGGTTTTCCATGGGGGGGCCGGGTTTTGGAGGCCTGTCCGGGGTCGTGTATGGCATGTTTGGTTATATGTGGATGAAGAGTCTATACGATCCGCAAGCCGGCTTTTATGTGCCCCCCAATATGGTGTTTATTCTGATCGGCTGGTTCTTTCTGTGTATGACCGGAATGGTAGGGCCCATTGCGAATCTGGCACACGGATTTGGACTGGGGACCGGCATGGCGCTCGGCGTCGGATCAACCTTTTTACGTCAGGCTGGTAAATCGAAGTGAAGTCAGCGATTTCTGATCGTCGGTGATTGTTGACTTTCAGGGAATCGCCTATAATCTCGGCAGTGGTAGTGAAACACTGTTGAGTTAAGGACAATCAATATTGCTTACCCTCTCAAGTGGAGCGAGAATTCGGATGATGAATCGACAAAAATGGAGTTTAACCGCAGGGGTATTAATCGTAATGAGCTTTGCTTCCAACACCTTTCTTTCAGCGGCCGAGGACCCTGCTCCTCCTGAAAAAATTCGTACCGTAGAAGGCATCACCGAGTATTCACTCGAGAACGGCATGAAAGTATTGCTGTTCCCGGATGCTTCCAGCCCCAAGGTGACCGTGAATCTGACGCTGCTCGTCGGTTCCCGCCATGAAGGTTATGGCGAGACCGGTATGGCGCATCTGCTGGAACACATGTTGTTCAAGGGAACTCCCACTCACCCGACGATCCCCAAAGATTTACAGGCGCGCGGTGCCCAGTTTAACGGGACGACCTGGTACGACCGCACCAACTATTATGAAACATTACCGGCCAGTGAGGACAATCTGGAATTTGCGCTGAAGATGGAATCGGATCGCATGATGAACAGTTATGTCAAAGCCGAAGATCTACTTTCGGAAATGACTGTCGTACGAAACGAATTCGAACGGGGCGAAAACAGCCCTTCACGGATGCTGATGCAGAAAATTATGTCATCGGCGTTTGAATGGCATAATTACGGTAAATCGACGATTGGCAACCGGGCTGATATCGAACGCGTTCCCGTAGACCGCCTGAAAGCGTTTTATAAAAAATATTACCAGCCGGACAATGCGGTTCTGATTGTCGCCGGCAAGTTTGATCAGGCTGAAGCATTGACGTTGATCAATAAGTATTTCGGTACGATTCCCCGTCCTGAGCGAAAACTGGACGCGACGTATACGGAAGAGCCTCCCCAGGAAGGCGAGCGGTTTATAACGCTGCGTCGCATTGGGGAAGTGCCTGTGGTGGGAGTGGCCTATCATATTCCCGCCGCCGCGCATAAAGACATGGCGGCCCTCGATGTTCTGGAATCGGCGCTCACCGATGATCCTTCCGGGGTGCTGTATCAGGCTCTGGTGGCGACGAAAAAAGCGTCCAGCGTTTCCGGTTCGCTGTTCGCGCTGCATGATCCGGGCGTATTGCGATTGATGGTCGAAGTCGTCAAAGGCAATGATCCGCAGGTGATTCTGGGCATCATGTTTGACACGCTGCAGACCGTGATTGACAAGGGAATCTCGGCCGAGAATGTGGATCGGGCCAAAGAGAAATTATTAAAACAATACGAACAGGCTGAGAACAACAGCTCGCGTCTGGCTGTGGAGCTTTCGGAATGGGTGTCGATGGGAGACTGGCGGCTTCGTTTTCTCTATCGCGATGCACTTGAAAAAGTGACTCCCGAAGATGTCAAACGCGTGGCAGACCTCTACCTGAAAGAAAATAACCGGACGGTCGGGGTTTTTGTTCCCGTCGAAAAAAGTCAGAAAGTGGATATTCCGCAGATTGACGATATCGCCAAAATGATCGGTGACTATCAGGGCCGCGAGAGTGTCGCGATGGGTGAAGACTTTGATGTCTCCCCGGAAAATATCGACAAACGGACGGTCACGAAAACATTACCCGGCGGCGTGAAAGTCGCTTTACTTTCCAAGAAAACCCGCGGCGAAGAAGTCAACCTGAAGATGACGCTGCGGTATGGCAATCTGGAAAACCTGCAAGGTAAGCGGAGTGCCAGCGAATTTCTACCCGTGGTCATGAAGCGGGGCACGAAAAGCAAAACACGACAGGAAATTGAGGATGAACTGAATAAGCTGCGTGCCCAGTTGAGTCTTTCCGGTTCACCGGGTGAGTTGAACGTTTCGATCAAAACCCGCAACGAGAGCCTGGGAAAAGTTCTGGACATTCTGAAACAGATTCTCCGCGAGCCCACTCTGCCCGCAACGGAACTGGAAGTTTTGAAAACACAGCAGATCGCCACGCTGGAAAAACAGAAGACCGACCCGCAGTCGCGGGCCATTCTCGCCGTTCGCCGACAGCTCAGGCCGTACGGACCGGAAGATCCCCGTTACGTGCCGGACATCGATCAGGAAATTGAAGCGATCAAAGCGTTAACTCAGAGTGATCTGCAATCGCTGTATGAGAACTTTATCGGTGCATCAGCAGGCGAAATCGCTGTAGTCGGCGATTTTTCTGAAGATCCCGTATTCACTCAATTGAACGCGATGCTGGAAAACTGGGAGTCGAAAGCCGCCTATGAACATATTCCGGCGGAAGCACACCAGATTCCGGGCAAACTGACGGAAATCATCATTCCTGATAAAGCGAATGCCTTCTATTTTGCCGGTTTGACATTTCCGATGAACGATTTGTCCCCTGAGTACCCGGACATCATCGTCGCCGGTTCGGTGCTGGGATCAAGCGGACTCTCTTCACGGTTGGGTGATCGCGTGCGCCAGAAAGAAGGTCTGGCTTATGGCGTCGGGGCGTTCATTCACGCTGATACGATTGATATGCGCGGTTCGATTTCGATCTACGCCAGTTGTAACCCCGACAATATGCCCAAAGTGGAGACGGCGATCAAGGAAGAGCTGGCCCTCCTGATTTCCAAAGGGATTACCAAAGAGGAACTAGCCGATGCGCAGAAAGGATATCTGGAACAGGAACAGGTTTCCCGAACCAGCGATGCTTCGCTGGCTTCGATTCTGTCGACGAATTTATTTGCGGATCGGAATATGACTTATTACTCAGAGCTGGAACAGAAGATCAACGCTGTGACGACGGAAGCCGCACAACAGGCGTTTACGAAATTCATCCATCCAGAGGATCTGATTATTGCCATCTCCGGCAGTTTGAAGAAATAATCGCGTCGATCTTAATTCGATTTAACGGAGTACAGAAAGTTCGGTTCCTCTCGACGGCCTGAAGACGAGTTTTCAATGACAAAAAAGAGACGAGTTCTTTTTGCAATTGGAAGCCTGGGAGGAGGAGGAGCCGAACGTGTGCTGCTGGATCAACTGGCACGATTGAATCGCGAGAAGTTTACGCCGCTGCTGTACCTGGTGTCTCACACCGGTTCTCTGCTCTCAGAACTTCCCGCAGATGTGCCGGTGTTTGCATTCGATTTACGGAACACGGCGCCCCGCTGGAACTGGCCGGGGCGCATACATCGGCGACTGGTGGCTGATCTGGCACGTGTGATTCGGGAACAGCAGGTCGATCTCGTATTCGACCACACGTTTCATATGACGCTGATTGCGGGGCCGGCTGCAGCCCAGACGAAAACCCGCCGCATTTCTTTAATTGTCTGCGATCCGGAAAATGATTTTACAAATAGCGAACGCCGCTTCCGGTTTTTTAAGCAGCAGCTCTTAAAGCAGGCCTATCAGACCGCAGATGCTGTCGTCGCCGTTTCCGCAGGAGTGCGACAAGCGGCGATTACATATTATGATTTGAATCCCGCGACCGTGCAGACGATCTACAACCCGCTTGATCTCGAACGCATTGATGGTTTGTACGATCAGGGGGAATTGCAACTGGAACCCGGTAAGTTTCATATCGTCAGTTGCGGTCGACTGCATCCACAAAAGGGTTTTTCCTATTTAATAGAGGCGGCGGAAAAGCTGGTTCATGATTGGGGTCTGACCGATTTGCGCTTTCATATACTTGGCGAAGGTCCCAGCCGTCAGGAACTGGAGCAGCTGATTCAACAGAAACGTTTAAGCGATTACGTCTTGCTGGAAGGCTTTCAGAGTAATCCCTTTCCCTATTATCGCGAAGCACAACTGTTTTGCCTGCCTTCCCTCTATGAAGGGTTTGGTCTGGTGCTGGCGGAAGCGATGGCCTGTCGCGTGCCTGTACTTTCGACGGATTGTCCCAGTGGTCCTGCGGAAATCCTGGCCGACGGCGAATTTGGTCGCCTCGTTCCACCGGGCAACGCCGCAGCGCTGGCCGATCAGATTGCAGATGCGGTTGCGGATTATGAAACCTGGCAGTCAAGTGTGCCCGCTGCGCGACGGCGCGTCGAAGCGATGTTCGGTGATGCTGAGACCCTGCAGAAACTGGAAGCACTCTTCGAGCGGGTGTGCGCGACCTAAGGCGACTCTGCTGTAATGGGGGTCAGGAAGATCCAGTCCATGATGCAGATACGGTTTTCTCGCAATAACTCTCGCCGTTCATTGAGATCAAAGTCTGCCAGCTCTGCGATGGGATACGTGCGTGCTTTTTCAAGATCGTCCGTACTTTGAATCGTGGTGATTTCATGCGTGTCTGCAAACCGCTGTCTAATTGTTTCCGAAATATGCATGTCGACGAAATCATGCAGTTCAATCAGCAGGTCGCATTGTTTGAGATGCGGGATGACTTCTGCGGTGAAAAGTTCTGTTTCATAGCCTTCACAATCACAGATGATGAGCCCCCTGCTGCTGATGGGGATTGATAACAGGGTTTCCGGATCGCAGAATTTCTGAATGTGCAGGCGCTGCTCACACTGATTGAGTTGCGCCATCAGCAAACAATGTTGTTGTGACTGTGGAAAAATATCGTAAGCGTACACTTCAGCTTCCGGATATTTTAAAGCGAACCCGACAGCGTAAAATCCTTCCGCACAGCCGACGTTGATGATTTCCGAATACGTGCGGTCACTCAATGAATGAATCACGGGATGCAGTTCCCGTTCGTAGGAACCAATCAGTTTCGGAAACAGGTTACGACAGGATAAGTTGATTTCTGCAAAGGCAACGTTCTGAATGGTTCCTCGGATGATTGTTGTCTTTGGATATTGCAACCCTTGAAACGGACCATGTTTGACGGTCAGATCGGGGCAGAAGCGTTCGATCGCTGTCACTTCGATGGGAATTCCCCGCAAATGAATTCTCTGACGAAGATGTTCCCATTCGATATAACGGGCCAGCTGCAGAAACGTAGCATCCAGAATTTTCCAGAGGAAATCAAACTGAATCAAACGGGAGACTGCTTTTTTGATCGTCGATTTGAAGCTCATGTTGCTGATTTCTGGATGAGTTTTCTTAGCAGTGAATGAGACGTGAGAACAGATTTGAACCGGGAACAAAACGCGTCGTTCTCAGATGTACCCTGAAAACAGGGACCGTTTTTTAGCCGTTTGAATTCAGTAATGACTGCAGTTGACTGATTATGCTGATGGATTCGGGAGCGATACTTGATTCTCAGTCGAGAAGCGGTTACCTTGGTCTTCCTGTATTTAAGACGAATTTCTTTTATTAACATAGCCAATAAATATTGGTATAGCAAGAGTTTGCAATGACCGAAGAACCGTCAAATTCACGAATTGAACAAGACCGCCAGTTGATCCTGGATGCCAAACGTCGAGGGACAGGCGCTAAGATTGCGGCTTACACGAAACTTTCCGGACCCGGGTGGTTGCAGAGTGCCATCACATTGGGAGGCGGTTCACTGGCCGGCGGTTTGTACCTGGGGATTCTTTCGGGTTATCACCTGATGTGGCTGCAGCCGCTGGCGATGATCATGGGCGTGATTATGCTCAGCGCGATCGGTTATGTCGCGTTATCAACAAAGGAACGTCCGTTCGCTTCGATCAACACTCACATCAGTCCTGTGCTGGGCTGGGGCTGGGCGATTGCCACCCTGATGGCGAATCTGGTCTGGTGTATGCCTCAGTATGCATTAGGGACAGCGGCGCTGCAGCAGAATCTGGCTCCTGAATTTTTTGGTGAGGGTCAGAATGGTCTCATCGCAGCGGTGGCGGTTCTGTTTGTGATCTCAGCAATTGTCATCTGGTTTTACGATTCAGGCGGATGGGGCATAAAACTGTTTGAAGCCATCCTGAAAATATTGGTCGGCATTGTCGTCCTCTGTTTTTTCGGCGTGGTTTTAAAAATGAGTATTTCGACCAACGATCTGGACTGGGGCAAAATCCTGGCAGGATTTATTCCGAATTTGAGTCTGTTTGCCAATCCTTCACCGGAGTTTGCCGATGTCCTGGCGCAGGCAGGCCGTTTTGGTGATTACTGGAAAAACATGATTGTCGGCAATCAGCAGAAAGTCATGATTACGGCCGCCGCGACCGCAGTGGGCATCAATATGACGTTTCTACTCCCCTATTCCATGCGTGCCAAAGGCTGGGATCGGGATTTTCGCGGACTGGCAACGTTTGACCTCTCGACCGGTCTGTTTATTCCCTTCGTACTCGCGACGAGTTGTGTCGTGATTGCCGCTGCGTCGCAGTTTCATGCCAGGCCGGCTGCCGGCTTATTGGGTGAAAAAGATGCCGCAGGTCAGGTCGTGCAGGCAGATCCTGGTCTGTTGGGACAGTATAAAAAAATATTAGATGATCGTTTGAAAGCAGAACTGCCCGCCGAACAATGGACTGAATTACAGAAAGATCCTTCAGCCCTGGAACAAAAACGGGCTGAACTTCCCTTACCAGAACGAACACTGGCGGCGATGCTGGTCAATCGGGACGCGTTCCAGTTGGCCGCTGCTTTGAAACCCCTGGCTGGCGAAACGGTTTCACAGCTGGTGTTTGGTCTGGGGGTCGTATCAATGGCCATCTCGACGATTATCATTCTGATGCTCATCAACGGGTTTGTGTTTTGTGAAATGCTCGGTCTTGAACCCCGGGGTCTGTACCACCGCATCGGCTGTTTCATGCCGGCGATTACAGGGATCGCTGGTCCCTTTGTCTGGGGAGATTCCAATGCGAAAGCCTGGCTGGCAGTACCGACTTCCATGTTTGGGATGGTCTTACTGCCGATCGCCTATGCGACCTTCTTCTTTATGATGAACTCATCCAAAATTCTGGGCAATCAGCTTCCGAGAGGAGGCAAGCGGGTTGCCTGGAATCTGGCGATGGGCATTTCAACCCTCTGCGCCGGGTTTGGCTGCATCTGGAGCATCAAGACCGGTGGTCATGCCACGTTCGGTTTTACTGCACTGGGGCTGTTTGTGGGCCTGGCGATCATTGTGCATTTTATGCGCATGGCCCGGGGCGGTTCTTCGAAAACCGAAGCATGACCATCGCGATCAGGATCAGTCGCATCAAATTTGCTTGAATCGAGTGTGATTACTGTAATTGCACTCGATTCTCTGCGTCCGTATCAATTTTCTTGCTGAAGAAAATTTTCGAAGGACGAATTCTCAACTTTTGCGCCCAGAATCGTCCCAGCACTGCGAGCGTGCCCAGCCCGTATTTCACACAGCGTCTAAAATTAATGCTGGATGCTTCAGGAAAGTAGCGGACCGGCACAGGAATATCTCCGACACGGAAGTCAAAATAAACGGCCTGCGCTAAAAACTGGCTGTCGAACACAAAGTCATTCGAGTTGTGTTCAAAGGGAATGGTTTCCAGAACTTCTCTGCGGTAGGCGCGAAATCCACTGTGGAAATCCCCCAGGTTTTGTCCTAACACAATATTTTCGGTAATCGTCAGCAGGCGATTGGCCAGATATTTCCAGGCCGGCATCCCTCCTGCAAGGGCTTCCTGACGCGTGCGGATGCGCGATCCCATGACGACATCGCAAATGCCCAGCTTGAGCAGCTGGATGGCAATTCCCACGACGCGGCTGTCGTACTGGTAATCGGGGTGCAACATCACCACATATTCTGCGCCATGCTCCAGCGCGTACTGGTAGCAGGTTTTCTGGTTACCGCCGTAACCTCGGTTCTGTTTATGCTGAATGACGGTTAAGCCTTCTCGCAGAGCCAGATCAACGGTTCCATCGGTACTGCCGTCATCCACCAGGATAATTTCATCGACCACATTTACAGGCAGGTCTGAGAGTGTTTTCAACAGCGTCGGAGCCGCATTATAGGCAGGCATCACCACGATTGTCTTTCCCGTTGGAGCACTGGCCTGTTCAATTTCTTCCAGCAATGATTCCAGATTGTGAAACTGGGACATCATCTCCGGACTGTCGGGAGCGAACACGGGTTTTGCCTGTTGGCTATTCAGATCTGATAAAGAAATCGCTTCCAGCATGTCAGTCTCCAAGTATCGTCATTCGATGATGTTTTTGATGTCAGCGCTGCGCGGTGCATTAAAAGCGTAGCTTACGAAATAAATGACGAATCAGGTTGATTGTCGAAGAGAACTGGTGAAACCAGAGGACAATGAAGATTGATTCCGATTGAGCCGGTTATGCCGATTTTCGTGTTTACCTTCCTGAATGATGTTTCAAAGAATCATCATTTTCGCCGAAGCATCTGCAGTCACTTCTGCACGACCTATGTTAAGAGTACACAGGGATCTTTTTCGTTCATCCCTGGCTGAAAAGGGATGACAAATATCATGAATCAAAATCAACAAGAAGCCCCCTGGCAATTATTTCCGGCGCTCAGAAGCCAGCTGGTCCCTATTTTTTCGTTGGGACTGGTCGTGCTGATCAGTTTTGGAATTGCCGTCAGTTTCGATTTTGTCAACTGGGACGATCCCTGGTATGTGACTCACAATCCGCTGGTAAAGAGCTGGCATCCCGATAATCTGCAAAAAATTACAACTCAAGTCGTCACCAGAAATTATGCGCCGTTGACGATCTTTTCCTTTCTGGTGGATCACAGTCTTTTTGGACAATGGGCCGGCGGATATCATTTCACGAATATTCTGCTGCATCTGTTCAATACCGTACTCGTTTTTTTATTGGTCACGCGGCTGAC
>NZ_CALFPF010000569.1 GCF_937919775.1 uncultured Gimesia sp. | reverse complement strand
TAACTCGCTCAACAGTAATTACTTACGATATTATTTTAAAATTCCCAATGAGCAGATCGCCTGGAAATTACCGGGTATTGCCCCGCGGGAAGGCATTTTGCTGCTTAGATTAATGGCAGCCTGACTGAAGGACCTGTCTAGTTTTTCAGATAGAGTTCTTTTTGGAAATCGTCTAATATAAAATCTCTGTAAGACGCCGTTCGAAAAGTTGGTAACACAGCACTGACTGGAACCAATTCTTTTCTAGTCAGAATCATCTCTTGCGCTGATGGTGAATTTATTGTCTGAATTGCATTTCAATCAATGGGTCAACTACACAGGGCCCGCAAATTGGTATTCACTCTCTTATCCATCGAGTTGGGTCAAGGATGAGAAGGATGGGATTCTCCAGCTCAGTTCTCCTGAAGGAAACGCCACGTTAACCATCAGTTGTCACTGGAAATCCCTGCTCCCCCAATCGAACTGTGAGTCGAACCTGCAAATTGATTTCGACCAGTTTTTTGTCAAACATCGGAATATTCAGAGACGGGGCCCGTTAGCAATCGAACATGAATCGATCGGCTATTCCGGTGAAGCCATTATTCAAAAACACACTTCCCCCTGGAAAGAGTCGCTGTCGTGGTTGCCATTTTTTCAGAAACACTGGCACCACTGGAAACTCTGGTTGATCCGGGAACGCTCGATTCAGATGGTCGCCACTTTTTTCTATGATCCACAATTTCACGAGGACTTTTTTGAAACCGTACAACGCATCCTGCACTCGATTCAGCTATCACTGAATCCGGCGAATCCGCCTGAACTGTTCGCGAATGAAGTTTTGTATCTGGCTCAGAAAAAATTTCCCCTGGTGAAATCCCATTTGATCCCCGGATTTCGATTAAACTTTGGTGAATCTGAGATCAATCTGACAAATTTCTATCGTGCTTACCTGGCAACACCGGAATTTTTCGAGAAGAATATCACGACAGCTCTGGCGACGATTCTGCAGATCAATGAGTGGGGAGATGCCCAGACTGAACCTGATCTCTCACAGGTGCAGGAACGGATTATGCCGATCCTGCTCTCCCGGGAATCCTGGGAAAACAACTTTCCCAACTTTGTCGGCGAAAGTTGGGTTGCCAATCTGGCAATTCTGTACGTGGTCGACGAATCGAACGCGTACTGGTATATTCACGATAAGCTCCTCAGAAAATGGAATATCGACCGGGAACAATTACACCAGATCGCACTCAAGAATCTGGACCGGTATTTTGACAGCAATCAAATCGAGTTAATCTGCATGTCCCGAGAAGATGGCCCGAATATGATTATTCAAAGTAAACCGGATGCCTATAATGCGTCTCAGGTACTGAGTAAATCATTTTACCTGCAGGCACGTAAGTTTCTGGGCAGCGAATTTCTGGCCGGAGTCCCCAATCGGGACTTTCTGCTTGCGCTCAGCTTAAGTGAGGCGCAGATTATTGAAAAAATCCAGCATAATATTGCCAGTGATTATTTAACCATGGACCACCCGCTCACAGATCAATTACTGGTCGTCACTGCGGATGGAGTCAGCGAATATTGCGGCGTCAGCTGAGCAGCGCCACTTCTAAAGTGATCAAAGAGTAATGCAACAGGAATCAAATCTATTTTCACAAAGGCGTGGTGAATTCATAACAATGGGCACCGGGACCAGTGTGGGAATTCCCATTGTGGGCTGCGACTGTAATGTGTGCACTTCAGCAAATCCCAAAAACCAACGCGGGCGCACCTCGGTTTATGTGGGTGCCCCGGAAGGGGGATTTCTGATTGATACGCCGCCGGAACTCCGGCTGCAACTGCTCAGAGAACATATCCCCTGGGTACATGCGGTGCTTTATACCCACAGCCATGCCGATCATATTTTTGGTCTGGATGATGTGCGGATCAGTGGATACCGGCTGGAAAAATCCATCATGCTGCATTGCGAAGAAATCGTAGAGGAGCAGATCCGTCGTTCGTTTAATTATGCGTTTGAAACGCCGACCTACAACACACACCACATGTCACGCCCGCGGCTTGATTTTCAAACGGTGACGCTGGAGCCCTTTGATCTGCTGGGCGTTCGAGTTCAACCGATTCGGCTGATGCATGGAACGCTGCCTGTTTTGGGCTACCGCATCAATAATATCGCGTTCTGCACGGATGTCAGCGAGATTCCGCCAGAAAGCTGGCAGCATCTGGAAGGGCTGGATATTCTGGTCCTTGATGCCCTGCGGATCAAACCGCATCCCACCCATTTCAGTCTCGAGCAGAGTCTGGAAGTCGTGGAAAAAGTCAAACCCAAACGAGCTTACTTCACACACATTTCTCATTCACTCGAACACGAAGAGATTAACGCCAGCCTGCCAGACCACGTCGAACTGGCTTTTGATGGACTTTCCCTGCCGCTCAATGGCTTACCCGAAAATTCCTAAGGCAGCTGCAGAACCATTCCCGGTCGAATCGAATTCGCGTTTTTCAACAGATCACTGTTCTTCTGATAGATCTTGAACGCTGCGGATCGTTTTCCATAGAGGCGGACGGCGATCGATTCCAGTGAATCACCGTCTTTGATGGTATAGGTTTTCGATTTTGTAGAACTCCCCGACTGAGTTGTATCGCCAAAATTCTCGTCAAACAGTTCTTCTACAATTTTTTCCACATTTTCCGGCTGAACCTGTGATAAAGACTGCGCTGGTTTGGTTCCCTGAATGCCGCTTTGCGAGCCTGTTTTCGGGGTTAACGGAGAACGGGGAACCGGAATAAATTTCCGATAGCTTTCCGGTATCGACTTTGACCCATTTTTCCCGTCCAGCAAATTTCCGGATTCGAGTGTTTTCTCAAGCTGTTGAATGGTTTTCTTGTGATCCAGATCCTTGAGCGGTTTTTGATCCTTGGAATTCGACAGCGATTCAATCAGACCTTCAAATTGCACGGTCGAAGAACCCGATTTCAACGTCGGCTGGGAGACCATTTGACCTACCGTCCGCTTGCCAGTCTTTGCTGATGCTCCCACAGAGGTCTGACGGTTCGCTGATTGTGGCGTCGTATCTGCCGAAGGATAGACGGGAATTCGCAACTTCATTCCCTCCCGAATATCATTCGGACTCCGCAGCTGATCACGATTCAGATTAAAGATTTCCTGATATTTCCGACTGGTTCCCAGATAACGAATCGAAATTTCTGACAGCGTTTCTCCGGACTTGACGGTATGAATTCGTATTTGCGGGGCCAGCCTTTGTTCTGGTGCCGTCGTTTCCGGTTTTTGCTGCGGGGGATTGACTTCCCAGGCATTATTATGCTGTGGCTTGATATTCTCAGAGCCAGATTGATTGGGGCTGGGAGTGGATCCTTGAGAAATCGGTTTTACCGTGGGTTCATTCTGATTGGGCTCAAATACGGAATCTTGCAGTTTGGGCTTCGAAAGCGGCTCGTCGGGCAGCTCGATTTCTTTCAGAAATTCAGGCATCTCTCCCCAGCGTTCCGCATTCGAACCTTTCTTCGCTGCTGGTGAAGCAGGGGTTGTGTGTGAAATTGTCGGGACAGAAACTTTGGAACCCGAAGACATTGACTGCGCATCGGTAATGCCTGTTAAAACCTGTTCGCTGCCCAGCTGTGAACCCGGTTTTTCTTTGCCCTGAGTCCCTAAATAAGGAGTGCGGTCTTTGTCGGCAATTTGCTCATCCAGATAATGAGGATCATTCAGCTCGGGGATCTCGACCGTCGTGTTTCGATCCTGCCGCAGGCAGAACGCGCCCACAAACCCAAGAACTAATAATGCTAACGCTAAACCTACTTTTTTATCTTGATGCATTTGAACCTCGCCTCGATTGGTACGCTGTGTAGTTATGCGTATCGGGCGAAATACTTCAAAAAAAAATCTGAAAATCTGAAGATGGGCTTAGCGCGCGTAGATACCTGCTCTGGTATCACACTTGAGTCGATCATGATGAAAATACGACGAACGGTCGAAACAGACTCACCAATTGATCGGTTCGTATGAGTTATAAGGCTTTTATAGCTAGCGACTGTCGTAAGACGACTGCGGTCTAATTCAAACCTTGCTTACGTCGTATCCGGGTGAACAGATTTTTGTATCGGCCGAATGCGGGACCTCTCAAGTGAGAAGTGGCAGACTGCTGTTCTCTGGCTCCGGATTGTGAATCCACTCGAAACGTGGAAGTGGCACGCTGCTCGTTGAGTTTGTCAAGGACATGAGAATGATCCCGCGAGATGGGGGCCTCAGATTCATACCATTCTTCGCTATCAGGCTGGACCATATCATATGAGCCTGTATCCTCCTGGGGTGTTTTCGTTTCAGGAGTCTCTGTGTAATTGCGAATCTCGTTCAGGGCATTGAACAACCCTTTGCGTGTCTCGGCACAAACCTCAAAAATCTGAGCTGCCAGCAACTCTTCAAAAGAATCTCCCCCCAGGGATATTTCGTGAGCCAATTCCTGAAATACATGTTCATTAACCTGTCTCTGATGATCTTCCGGTAAATCGACTGAGTCTAATTCAGAAGATTTGGTCAATTCCGGTTTATGACTCAAACCGGTTTGCTGGTGAGATTCAGTAATTTGTTCAGAGACTAAGTCCTGTGGTTTTGCGATTTGTCTCTCTGCGGAAATCGATTTAACAGCGGGGTGAAATTGAGGAGGTTGTAACTGCAGGGGCTGTCGTAACACCGCAGATTTCTGCTTTGGTTCCCGCGGAAGCGTCGCTGGGTCGATCCCGGCGTCAATGGCCGCATAGCGATCGATGATCGCCACAAATCCATCCGTGGTTACCGCGGATGCTTCTTCCTCGTAGACAAATACCGGGATGTGAGAAACCGCCGCAGGAATTTCTGCCTCAGGTAGAAACTCACTCACTGACTGAACAGCGGATGCTGCCTGTTCATGATTCTCAATTGCTTCAGAACCGCTACCAATTTCGATCGCTTCGATATCATCTCCCAGGGATAATAAATCAGACGAATCCCA
>NZ_CALFPF010000568.1 GCF_937919775.1 uncultured Gimesia sp. | reverse complement strand
TGATAGGATTACTGTCAATTAATATTAATCAATCGCACCAGCGCATCAAGGAAAAAACGGCAGCATGCGATCATTTGTCGCGAATAACCGGGATGGTTAAAGCAGGACGATGCTCATATGGACGAAGGCGTCGCGGTTGTATTTCGGGATCTAACCCCTTTAGTGGCCATCAGGAAATTAACGGTAAGGTGTTGACTGGGAACGATGCTTGCGTCCTATTGGGGTTTGCCCTTTTTACGCTCACTATCCGGATCAATCGCGAAGTATGTAAACGCAACTGTTACAAACCTTAAACTGTTTGTATGTCAAATGAAAAGCTAACCAGTTTGGATTTATATCACAGGCAAGCCCTGTGTAGGATGCATGTGGGAAGTTGCAACTGATGTAGCCTCTACTGTTGAGTCCATAGGTTCCTGTTGCTGATCGCTCCGCGAGGGAATCAGCTTCGTCGTCGAGCGGACGCCAGTTGTCGAGAATACGTACATCGCGTTCGACCACATTGTTGGGGCGAAATACAAGCACTTCCTCGTACAGAACACAGAAGAAAATGCCGCCGGCGTGCAGATCTGAAGTTGCGCGAGGCCCGCTCGAGTATTCAACGTCGAGCACAATCTTTGAGAGCGGATTATCTGGCATTAGTGGAACTCATCTATGAAGGAAAACTTATTATTCGACTTTCTATTGAGGCAAATATTTGAATGCGCCTGTCGAGATGATATCATATCTACAAAAGGGAATCACCTCTTCATTAAGACTGGCAGTCCATGTTTCGTAAGCTGATCGACCAACTGAAAAATTTAACCACCGAGGACAGCGAACGCTTTGATCCGGCGACGTTGAATGATCCCGTCGCGCTGAAAACGGAATGGTCACCCCTCAAAAGGGGAGGAGCGAGCTTCTGTACGCGGAAACTGGTGCAGGTCTCCCCCTTGCGCTACGAGTTCCGGGCCCCGTGGGGGGCCAAAGCGTTTTACCTGATCTTCCTGGTGGTTGGGTTGGGGTTGTTGACTGCCTCTCTCTTTCAAGTCATCGAAAGCGGGAAAATATTCACAGAGGATGTGATTGGCCTGGGAGCGGTGGGACTGATCTTCACACTGGCTGGCGGCCTGATGTTCTATTTCGGCACGAAGCCGGTTGTGTTTGATAAGCAGTACGAGTGTTTCTGGACCGGCAGGATTCCGACTGACGAATTGATGTATGCCACCGCGAATGAGCTGCTGATGCCGTTTAAGGAGATTCATGCGATTCAGTTGATTTCGGAATCAGTCAGCGGTGACAACAATTCGTATTACAGCTATGAAATGAATCTCATTTCCAAAGAGGGCGTGCGCACGAATGTCGTCGATCACGGCAAGTTGGACCAGATTCACGAAGATGCGCGAACGCTTTCCGAGTTTCTGGAAGTGCCGATCTGGGATGGGATCTAAGGCGGTACGCCAGACAATTTCAGAAGCAGCAATCGACCCAAACGTAGGGGCGGTGCCTGTGTGCCCGCCCGCCTGGCTTGGCAGACGTGTGTGGAACGACATCACCAAGGTGAATAGGAAAGGTGGACCCCAGGTAGGGGCTGATCCAAGTGTCAGCCCGTGGTGTTGACGTTTTTGCAAAGTGACGATTCGAACGTTGCGCTAACTCCCTTGTCAGAGTGAGAATATCCTATGTCGCGAGGCGGGGGGACACATGGGTCCCCCCCTACATTTCAAAGCAGGCATTACCAGGATGAGACCGAATCTATTTCGGTCCGAGCGGAGCGAGCAGGAAGTTTTGGTTCCAGTGATCGATTTTGTCTGGAACTTATTGATGTTTCGTTGCTGAACCAGACGCCGGGAACACCGCCACCTCCTGTTGTCTTGGGACAACCCCGGATTCCATCCGGGGCCACCCGTCTAATTCTTTTTATTCTCCATGTCGGCGCTTGAACCTCTGCCCCTTTATGTTCACAATTGAACAAAAGAAACCTTCTTCTTGTAATTAGAACTGGAGGTACACAATGAATCAGGACGCACACGGACAACCACTCAATCGAACTTTTAATGCAGCACGGTTGGATGACAGGAAAATCGATGAACTGATTGGCCTCTGTAAAGGCGTATTGGCTGATGGAGAAGTGAGCCAGTTTGAAGTTGAATATCTTCAAAACTGGCTCAGAAATAATATTGAAATCTCAGGGCATTGGCCAGCGAATGTGCTTTATCAAAGAATCGAAGCGATGCTGGCAGACAATGTGCTTGATGTAGAGGAACAGAAAGATTTGCTTCAGACATTGATGGATCTGACCGGCGAACCATCTATCCATGAGAGTGTGACTTCGATGTCAACGTCGCTCCCCCTGACGATACCAGATCCCGAAATTGATTTTGAGGGGCGCATCTTCTGTCTGACCGGGAAATTCGTAACGGGAACCAGAAAGCAGTGTGAGTCACTGGTGCTGGAAAGAAATGGCAGCCTGAAGAGTTCTCCCACCAGGGACACGAATTTCCTGGTCATCGGCTTAGTCGGCAGTTCCGACTGGATCCATTCCACCCATGGCAGAAAAATCGAAAAGGCCGTCGAACTGCAAGAATCTGGAACGAATCTTGCCATTGTATCTGAAGAGCATTGGGTGCGGTTTATTGTGTAATAATTGAGAGTGGATCACAGGGAGATCTCTCTGATAGTTTCTATTAAATTTCTGCTAGTATTTTAGAAAAATGCCTGAATATAATTTATTTGATCTGGAAGCAGCTGTCAAAAAACTTGCTAGTACGTTTGATGTAATTGAAGCAATTTACCTGTTTGGAAGTAGGCGTTTTGGTACGGGAAGCACTCGATCAGACGTGGATATCATCATTGTACCGAAAGAGTATATAAAGCCGTCCCTGCTGCG
>NZ_CALFPF010000567.1 GCF_937919775.1 uncultured Gimesia sp. | reverse complement strand
TTTTACGTACGATGGTTGCTTCCGTATAACGCGCGGGAGGCTTGGTTTCGTGCTTGAGAGGTTCCACCTGACTGGCTTCGAGAGCCTGATTTTCTTCCAGAGGGGGCAGCACGGATTCGCTGTCATCCAAGGCTGCTTCCGGATCATCGGAACCTTCCACATAAGCACGGAAGAAACCGGGAAATTCAACATGGCGTCCCGTGGCCCGAAATTCCGCATCAGCGGCGGTGATCGTGACGGTTTGAAAACGCAGTCTGGCTTCTTCCATCTGCGTGGCCATCGTCCGCTTCCAGATCATCGCGTACAGCTTGGCCTGCTGTCCTTTCAGACCAAGTTCTTCGACGGTTTTCATCGATTTACCAGCGGGGCGAATCGCTTCGTGTGCTTCCTGCGCCCCTTTGGATTTCGTATCAAAACGGCGAATTTCCGGACTGAGGTAATCTTTTCCGTACAAATCTTCAATCCGCTTGCGCGACGCAGAGACCGCTTCGTTGGAGAGATTCACACTATCAGTACGCATATAAGTAATGTGTCCGTCTTCATACAGGCGCTGCGCGACCTGCATGGTTTCGCGAGCCGACATGTTCAGCTTGCGGTTACCTTCCTGCTGCAATGTACTGGTAGTAAACGGTGCCGGCGGTTTACGCGACTGCAGTCGCTGCTCGACCGAAGTCACTTTCCAGTCGGACTTTTTTACGCGATCCAGCAAATCGTCAGCCTGCTGTTCATTGAGCAGCAGCACGTCTGAGCCTTCTTTGAGCCTGCCCGTCGATTCATCGAAGTCTTTCCCGCTGGCAACTTTTTTGCCGCCGACGGTCGAGAGCATCGAATCAAACTCGGCTCCCTGCTCTGTTTTCAGTTGTGCCTTCAAATCCCAGTAAGTACCGCTTTTAAATGCCAGCCGTTCCAGTTCGCGCTGCACCAGAATTCGGACAGCGACAGACTGTACGCGCCCGGCGGATAACCCGCGGGAGATTTTTTTCCATAACAGCGGACTTAATGTAAATCCATACAAGCGATCGAGGACCCGGCGTGTTTCCTGGGCCGAAACCAGGTTCAGATCGAGATCGCGAGGATTGGCAATCGCTTCCCGAATGGCCTCCTCGGTGATTTCAGAGAAAACCATGCGTTTGACCGGAACTTTAGGCTTCAGCAGTTCGGCCAGATGCCAGCCGATACTCTCCCCTTCGCGGTCTTCGTCGGTCGCGAGAATCAGTTCTTCAGCATCCTTGAGCGCGTCTTTGAGTTCCTGAACCGTTTTTTTCTTTTCTTTGGGCACCAGGTAATAAGGTTCAAATTCTGACTCAACGTTGACCCCCAGAGTGGCCCATTTGTGTTTTTTCTTGAATTCGGAAGGGACGTCGGAGGCCTTGGTAGGCAAATCGCGAACATGCCCCATACTGGCCAGAACCCGATAATCACTGCCTAAATAGCTGCCGATTTTCTTGGCTTTGGCCGGGGATTCCACGATCACCAGTGCTTTGAGCTTTTTCTTTGCCACCAGATCTGCCCTTCTTGAGAAACCGACGTAAACCTTGTCGCCAGAGTCATCCTGGCTACAATACGCGGCTCAATCTTTACTTATTTTTACGTTTTTTGAATCATTGACCGGATCCACTTGATAACTTTATCTCGGCAATCCATAACCGCCACAAAACTCTCTGTCAAGCCTGTATTTATATTTTTCACTCACGATCTTACCCTCAGGAGCGGTACTTTTCGGGGTAAGAACAGGCAGGAAACAGCAGGATTCTTTCAGAGATGACTTTCACGAACGGCCGGAATAAATTACAACACATGAAATAAACGGAAAACTCTTTTCCAACTGGAAGATACGAAAAGCGGACATTGCGTCAATCGAAGATCGTTGACACCATCATTTCAATACAGGAAATCGATTTCATTCGACTTGCAGACTGAAGAAGGAAACAGAATGGCCTCGCCACTGGAATTGTTTCGTAAAAAACAAAAAGTATTAATGGTTCCGCTTACCATCCTGGCCATGTTTGCGTTTATCGTCATGGACCAGCTCAAGCCTGAACAGTTCCCCCCCATTCTGGGAATGCTGATCTTCGGCGGCCTGTTCTGGTACCTGGGGAAAGACCGAGGTAAGGGCACGCTGTTCGCCGTATTCGGGGTGATTATCGGCTTCTTCCTTGGTTACATTAATATGCCCCGTCAGGGTGCAGCGATGGTTGTGACGAGCACGGCCGGCGATATCGACCAGATGGAATTTCAGAAACTCGTCCGAAATCGTCAAATTGCCAACCAGTTTGTGAGCCGGACTTATTACGAATCGTTGCCCGAGGAAGAACGGGAACGTGCCCAGCCTCCCCGCGGCGCCATGTTCGGTTTTGGCCGGGATACCGAAGATGATATCATCCTCGAATTCCTGTTCCGCAAAGAAGCCGAAAAAATGAATCTGATTGTCGCTGATGACGCAATCACTCAATATATTTCCCGCTATACCAATAACCGACTCAGCCGTACCGCGTTCCAGAAAGCCTGTCAAAACATGGGGCTGACGGAAGGGCAGATCTACGACATTATCAGGGATCAGCTCCAGGCACGGCTCGCATTTCAAATGCTCAGGCCGGAAGTTTCACTGACCCCTGATCAATACTGGAACTTCTACAAAAAGTTTAATGTGCGCGAAGAACTGGAACTGGTCGCGCTGCCGGTGAAAAACTTTGAAGATCAGGTGCAGGCTCCCACAGACGCCGAGAAAAAAGTATTTTTCGAAAATTACAAATCCGTCTTTCCGAACGAGAAAGGCCCCGGTACCCCCGGCCTGCGCCAGCCACAAAAAGTGCAGGTCGAATATTTGATGGCCGACTACGAAGAGACCGAAAAGCAGGTTGCCCCGGTCACGGATCAGCAGATTAAAACATTCTACGAAGAAAACATGGAACGGCTTTACAAGAACAATCCGATTCCCGATTCTCCCGACATGCCTGCACCAACTGCGCCACAGAGCCCGGCAGGCCCGAAAGCAAATCAGCCCGTAGAAGCAGTCAAACCAGGCACTGCCGTGAAACCGGAAACTGCCAAACCCGAAACCGCCAAACCCGAAACAACTGAGAAAAAACCGGCAGCTCCGGTCACACCAAAGCCTGAACCGGCTCCAGAAACAAAGCCGAAAGAGACCCCCAAAGCCAAAGAAACTCCCAAAGAAAGTACAGAAAAGAAAAAAGAAGAATCGAGCGCTCGTGAGCTGGATCCCGCTTTCTCTACTTTTGTTTCCCTGTTAGATGAAAAACCAGCTGATAAAAAACCGGCTGAAACTCCCGTGGTGGCCCCTAAACCCGGCACCGCACCTGTCGAGACGAAAGCGGAAGCTCCCACAACGGCCCCCGCGCCACTTGAACCTTATCGCCCGCTGAACGACGATCTGAAAAGTGAAATTCGTGATCAGTTACTGCGCGAACGCACGCTGACTTTGATGAAGGAAAAGATTTCCGCAGCACTGATTTTCATGAATGATCTCAGCTATCGTATTAACAGTCCGGATGAAGGTGTAACGCCTCCCACGCCGCAAGAAATCACCGAACGGCTCAAAAGTTATGCGGCCAAACATCAACTGGTTTATAACATCACCCCCATGATGTCCGCTCAGGAAATGGAAGAATCCCAGAAGTACCCTCTGGGAACGGCAAAAGAGCCGACTCTGAATCAATTTACTGCGCAACCCAGGACCGTCATCGAACAATTGTTTGAGACACCGACCACGGTGCTGTATACGGCATATGAAGCAGAAGATTCGTTCTCCAGCGCGTTGCTCGCCTACTGGAAGGCCAGGCACATCGACGCCATGATTCCGAAGTATGAGGATCCGGAGATTGACGAGCTCATTACCGAACAGTTGAAACTCGAAGGTGCTCGACCGATCGCCCTGAAGCGGGCGGAAGCGTTGAAAAAACTGATTATCGACGCCGGTGATAAAGACATGCCCGAAGCGTTAAAGGGGCAAACGATCACCGGTAAAAAAGAGGGCGAGGAACTTTCCACTCAGACAACGGAATCATTCAGCTGGATGCGGACTTCCACCGCCGGAGCCAGCAACCCGTTCTCGATGCCTCGCCCGGAATTATCCAGCATCAGTGCCGTCGCTGGCGCAGGGAACGAATTTATGGAACAGGTTTTTGATAATCTGGACAACGGAGGCGTAGGCACTGTCATGAATGCAGATAAATCCGTCTGCTACGTTGTGAAAGTGATCAACCGCATTCCGTCGACTCCGGGCGGTCTGACAGCCATGTACCAGGAATTTTTGAAAACCGATCTTTTCTTCTTTTTCTCGCCTTATCTGCCTTTAGCCCAAATGGAACAACAGCAGACAAACTACGAATGGAGCCGCGAACTGGAGGCCAAATATCAGGTTCAGAAATTCTTTGAACAGGCGGAAGAAACAGAAGAAAAAGTAGAATAATCGACTAAAAATCAACGGCTCGTACCCGAATCTGGTACAGCCGTTTTTTGAATCCTGAGCTTGATTTTTCTTGTTTTCAAAATTATTTTATTTTGAAACCGGTAACGAAAAACGGGACATCCGAAAATCCGGTGTGCGACCTGTCTAGACCGTTGTTCGTCCGAATGCCTGACTGACTATGCCTCACCGGCAGTCAAGTCTGTGATCGAGCCTTGAGGATGATGATTGTCCATACACAAAAATCAGAGAAGATCCTGCTAACTCAAAACGCACTCTCCCCCTTTGTTGTGTTTTTGACACTATCCAGTTAAAAATGAACATGTTCAGTGAGCTTGCTGTAACTCAGGCAGGAAACAGACACGTTTGAGCCAGATCAGCAGCATTCTTTAATTCTGTTGAATCCCCCACAAGATAATCATCGGGAGTATCATTGCAATGTCGGAACAGGTTCAGCAATCTTCTGCGAAACAATCAGAAGGTTCCGCGCAGGAGAAGATGATCGAAGCCGTCGGATTAAGTAAATTCTACGGCCAGTTCACTGCCACGAAAGATGTGACATTTTCTGTACCCCGCGGTCAGGTCGCCGCCTTCCTCGGCCCTAATGGCGCGGGAAAATCGACCACGATGAAACTCCTCACGGGCTTTCTTTCTCCCAGTGAAGGTTACGCGCGGGTAGGCGGCTTTGATATCAACACCCATCGTATTGAAGCCAGCCAGAAACTCGGTTATCTGCCGGAAAACGGCCCGCTGTACGAAGAGATGACCCCGCAGGGATTTTTGAAATACGCGGGCAGCGTGCGAGGTATGTCCCGCGCCGAACTCAGCAATCGACTGGAGTTCGTTACGGACAAATGCGATTTGAGCAGTGTCTGGAAAAAACCGATTCGAAAGTTGTCGCGTGGTTTCAGACAGCGCGTGGGCATGGCACAGGCGCTGCTTCACGATCCGGACATTTTGATTCTGGACGAACCCACCAGTGGATTAGATCCGAATCAGAACCAGTCCATGCGCAGCCTGATCCGCAGCCTCGGAAAAACAAAAACCATTTTACTCTCGACACACATTCTGCAGGAAGTCAAAGCAGTTTGCAGCCGCGTGATTCTGATCAATCAGGGTCTGGTCGTCTTTGACGGCTCTGTGGATGGCCTGGGTGCAAGCCAGGATGATATGGAAACCAGCTTCCATAAACTGACACACGCGTAATTACTGTTCACCGACCAATTCCAGTTTCAAAATAAAGCAGACGTTAAGGACCCTTCCATTATGTTGCGGAACCACGTTGTATTGGCCGTATTTAAGCGAAACGTACAAAGCTACTTTTCCGGCGTGCTGGGTTATCTGTTCATTGTTGTGTTCGTAGTCGCCGGTGCGTTTGCTGCCTTCAATCAGCAGTTTTTCGCGAACAATCAGGCTAACCTGGATCAACTCACGCTCTGGTATCCGTTACTCCTGCTGTTCCTGATCCCCGCGATTACGATGGGAGTCTGGGCAGACGAAAAAAAAATGGGCACGGATGAGCTGCTCTTTACACTGCCCGCTTCTGATATCGAAATTTTACTCGGCAAGTTTTTCGCGGTACTCGCTGTCTACACAATCGCGCTGTTCTTTTCCTTCACCCATATCTTTGTGTTATGGCGGATCGGCAATCCTGATATCGGCGTGATGTTTACCACGTATTTTGGTTACTGGCTGGCCGGTGCCTCCTTACTGGCCGCCGGCATGTTTGCCTCTGCCTTAACGAACAGCACGACGGTCGCGTTTGTGCTGGGCACTGTGATCTGCGCCGTTCCCATTTTCATCGGCCAGGTCGCTCCCTCCAGCGATCTGATTCAGGGTTTGAGTCTGCTCACACAATTTCAGGATTTTGGCACCGGTGTTCTGCCTCTGGGAGCGATTCTATATTTCATCTCCCTGGCCATCATGATGCTGTATTTAAACCGGATTCTGATTACCCGCCGCCACTGGAGCGCACAGGTCCAGAATTCCATGGGTCTGCAGTATCTGGTACGTACGGTCTCTCTGGTTGTCATTCTGATCAGCGTCAATGTGATTGCCTCGTACGGCAGCAGTCGCATCGACCTGACCCGCGAGAAAGTCTACAGCCTGTCACAAACCACCAAAGACCTGATTGCGAAAATTGATGAAAGTAATCCGGTTACGATTGAAGCCTTCATCAGCCCGGATGTCTCACGCGAATATGTTCCGATTCGCAAACGCTTAATCGGACTGTTAAGAGAATACGATCAGCTGGGAGGCAAAAGACTGCAGGTCCGCTTTGTGGATGTGGTCCCTTTCAGCAAGGAAGAGGAAGAAGCCCGACTGCTCGATATTACTCCCGAACAGGTACAGACGCAGCGCGGCGGTCGTGCCTACGTGGATACCATTTTCATGGGAGCAGTCATCAAAAGCGGCACTGATGAAGTCGTCATCCCCTTCTTTAACGTGGGAACGCCGATCGAATATGAATTGACGCGTTCGATCCGCACGGTCTCGAAAGATGATCGCCTGACCGTGGGAATCTTAAACACCGATGCCAGCATTTTTGGCGGTTTTGATATGGCGGCCGGCGGGAATCAGCCACCGTGGCTCATCGTCAGTGAATTAAAGAAACAGTACCGCGTTTTGCAGGTTTCGCCGGACTCGCCGATCAGCGATACAGAATACGATGTGCTGATGGCGGTTCTGCCTTCCTCACTGACGCAGCCACAGTTGAAAAACCTCGTCGACTATGTCAAAAAAGGGAAACCGACGCTGGTTTGTGATGACCCGCTCCCCGTGTTTGGCGGAGGCAGAGGACTTCAAAATGCACCACGCATGCCCAAACCCAGTCCCGGTGGCGGCATGATGGGGATGCGCCAGCCCCCCTCGACTCCCAAAGCGGACGAAGGACGTTTGACCTCGCTGCTGAACGTCCTGCAGATTGCCTGGAATAATGGTGAAGTCGTCTTTGATTACTTTAACCCGCACCCGGAATTTGCCGAAGTCGTGCGGCCCGAGTTGATTTTCATCACCCCGAAAAGCGGCACACGCAGCGCCTTCAGCCTGAACAGCAACATTACCAGCGGCCTGCAGGAAATCCTGACCTTCTTCCCCGGCAGTATTCGCCCCCGGAAAGACAGGGATTTGAACTTTGAACCGCTGCTCAGAACCGGCCCGAACTCGGGACTTTTGGACTGGGGTGAAATTACCAGTCCGTTTTTCAACTCGGTCCGGATCGCCCAGGAACCGCCGCGCGTGATTGACGCCGACGCACACGTGCTGGCTGCACACATCACGTCTACCGACAAATCCAAAGAAAAAAATATCAACGTCATCTTTGTCGCGGATGCCGACCTGATTTCGAATGAATTATTCAATATCCGCGAACGACAGGCGTTCGGATTAAAAATTGACAACGTCACCTTTCTGTTAAACTGTGTAGATCAACTGGCGGGCGATGATTCCTATATCACGCTGCGAAAACGTCGTGAACAGCACCGCACGCTGACACTGGTGGAACGGGAAACTTCGGTTTTCGTCAAAGAACGAAATGAAGAACGGGAAAAAGCCACCAAAGATGCGGAAGCGAAACTTCAGGAAGCCCGTGACCGACTCAAAGCCGAACGGGATAAAATTGAGCAGGATAAATCGCTCGATAATCGAACGAAACAGATTATGCTGCGGATGGCTGAGGAAAATGAAACCCGACGCCTGGAAGTGGACGAAGCCAAAATTGAGCGGGAAAAACAACAACAGGTAGAGAAAATCAAA
>NZ_CALFPF010000566.1 GCF_937919775.1 uncultured Gimesia sp. | reverse complement strand
GGGTATCATGTATCGGCAGGGCGTGTGTGCGATTGACAACCATGATCCAGAGCTCAGCATGGCCGATCGACAGCATCAGCAATATCAGTCCATTGGCTATTGCTTCCATGATGATCTTTACACACTTCGCTGAAAAACGGATCTGAAGATAAGAAAGAATACTTCTGCAGGCGAATCATAGAAGATCGATGCTGGAATGAAAATGGAAACCGGACAGCAAACCATTATTACTCTGACTTCAGCATGGTATAATTTTACTGCAACAATTACTCTGCTTCTTTCTATGTTAATTGTATGAATTTTGTTTGAATGGAACAGCGCTCCGATGGGATACCGAGGACTGCGTGAATGTGTTAACGATCTGGAACGAACGGGACAGTTGATCCGAATCGAGCAGGAAATTGACGCCAATCTGGAAGCAGCGGAGATTCAGCGCCGCGTCTATCAGGCGGGTGGTCCGGCAATTTTCTTCGCGAATGTCAAAGACTGCCGGTTTCCGATGGTCAGCAATTTGTTTGGCACTCTGGAGCGTACGAGGTATATTTTTCGCGACGCCTTAGCTGCCGTCAATCATCTGGTGGAATTGAAGGTCGACCCATCCCAGTTCTGGAAGCACCCCCTGCGCTATCTCGATGTCCCATTCTCTTTACTGCATATGCTGCCTCGCTCCCGCTCACGGGGACCAGTCATCGAAAACCAGATCCAGATTCAAGACCTGCCGCAACTGAAAAGCTGGCCCGATGATGCAGGTTCATTTATCACACTGCCTCAGGTCTATACGGAATCTCCCAAACGGGGCGGATTGATGAATTCCAACCTGGGAATGTACCGCATTCAACTCTCCGGAAACGAATATCAACCCAACAGACAAATTGGAATGCACTACCAGATTCATCGCAGTATCGGTGTGCATCATGCGGAAGCGATTGAAAAAGGAGAGCCGTTAAAGGTCAATATATTTGTGGGAGGTGCTCCCGCGATGACTTTGTCGGCTGTGATGCCATTACCCGAAGGGCTGTCCGAACTCACATTCGCCGGTGCTCTCAGCAAACGTGCGATTCGCATGGTTCGCAACAAGCAGGGTTTGCCGATCTATGCAGATGCGGACTTCTGTATCACCGGCTGGATTGACCCGGAGCAATTACTGCCTGAAGGCCCCTTCGGCGATCATCTGGGCTATTACAGTCTGGCGCATCCGTTTCCGGTGATGAATGTGGAAGCGGTTTATCATCGTAAGGATGCGATCTGGCCTTTCACGGTTGTCGGGCGACCTCCTCAGGAAGATACGGCTTTTGGTGCGATCATCCATGAAATTACAGGACCTGCGATTCCGTCGGTAATTCCGGGCGTGCATCAGGTTCACGCCGTCGATGCATCCGGAGTACATCCCCTGCTCCTGGCTGTGGGCAGCGAGCGTTATACTCCGTACGATAAAGAACGAAAACCGCAGGAAATTCTGACGAATGCCAATGCGATTCTGGGACAAGGACAATTGAGTCTGGCCAAGTACCTGATGATTATAGCCCGCGAAGACAATCAGGAGCTGGATGCCGAAAACATCAAAGCATTCCTGACGCATCTGCTGGAACGTGTTGACTGGAAACGAGACCTGCATTTTCAAACCTGCACCACCATGGACACACTCGATTATTCGGGCACGGGTATTAATTCCGGTTCGAAAGTCGTGATGGCGGCTGCCGGTCCCATCAAACGCCAACTACCAACAAATATTCCTGACAATTTCTCATTGCCGACCGGTTTTTCTGAACCAAAGCTCTGTCGCCCGGGCATTCTGGCTGTCAAAGCTCCTGCCTTTGAGAAAGGCAATACTGATGTGCGGCGTTTCTGTACTGAGCTCTCTTTATCACATCCGCTCAACCAGTTCCCCTTGATTGTACTTGTAGACGACAGTCAATTCACTGCCGCCAGTCTGAACAATTTTCTGTGGACCGTTTTTACTCGATCAAATCCCGCCAGTGATATTGATGGCGTGGAAGCCTTTACGCAAAACAAACACTGGGGCTGCCGCGGCGCGCTGGTGATCGACGCGCGGATCAAACCACACCACGCCCCCCCTTTGATTGAAGCTCCGGAAATCACACGACGCGTTGATTTACTGGGTGCTCTCGGTGGCCCGTTACACGGAATCATTTGATCCTGTATAGCCCGGATCAATCGTCTCAAAAGCATGGTTATCACTGGGACGAAGCACGCTTATCATCAAGATCCGTTTAGACACGAGGGTCGCATCTGGTTACAATCAGGGATATTCCAATCCCGACTTGAAGATAATCAACACGAAAACCGCTGCCGCACCGTTGTTACCATGAGAAGTAAATCTCGGACTCCAAAACAGGCACGAACCATGCAATACCGAATCCCGCAGTTGAAACCTGTGATAAGCATTAGTTTTGCCGTCATAGCATCCATGCTGCTCATTATCAGCCCGGTCTATGGACAACAGCAGAAACCGAAAAACAAACAACAGCCATTCCGCTGGGTGAATGAGTTAAAGCAGGACCTTCCGGGCGTACAACACGCAACATTCCGCAGTCCCTCGATGAAAATTGATGTCGGATACTGCATCTACCTGCCGCCGCAATACAAAGATCCCCAAAACGATCAGCAACGTTTTCCTGTGGTGTACTACCTGCATGGCGGTCGCCCCGGCAACGAAACGAAAAGCGTTCGGCTGGCTCAATCTCTCCACAAGCATATTTCGGCGGGTGAGGTGCGACCGATGATCTACGTGTTCGTGAATGGTGGACCGGTCAGCCATTATAATATGCCCGAACGTGAGCATGCGATGGGGGAAGATGTCTTCGTGAAAGAGTTGATTCCACACATTGACGCTACTTATCTTACGATCGCAGACCGCAAAGGCCGCGCGATTGAAGGTTTTTCGCAAGGTGGTCGTGGCACAACACGTATCATGTTTAAACATCCTCAGCGATTCTGTTCCGCGGCGCCTGGCGGAGCCGGACATGCGACCGAGAAACGCATTTCAGAAGAAAACGGTCGCGAAAGTGCGAACCTCGTTTTCGTCAAAGGCGATAACACATACGATCTGGCCCGCCAGTATGCGAAAGATCCGCAGCCAGATCTGAGGATCTTGATTCATGTCGGCACAAAAGGTTTCAATTACCAGAATAATCTTGAATATATGGCCTTCTTAAAATCACTCAAAATCCCCTTTGAACAACTGATCGTTCCGGATGTACCACATAGCGCCATGCAAATCTACCAGAAAGATGGTCTCAAAATCATGCAATTTCACGCGGAAAATTTTCGCCGCGCTGGCATGAAAGATTAAGCCTGTGTCCAGGTTTATTTTAGGCATAATACGAAACGTACTTCAATACGATCTAAGACTTGGGAAGCCGTTTCAGTAAACGCCGCGCTTTACTTTTCCAACGGACAAACTTGCGGGCGATTCCGCGGGGACTGCCATTAATATCCAGCAGCATGGACTGCAGTGTAGTACGAGCAGCCTGATGATCGTCGGCATCTGCTTCAAGCGTTGCCAGAATGAACAATGCCTCGGGCTCTCGCCAGCGTTTGGTATGTTTTACCAGTTGTTCCCTGGCCTTCTCAGGAGTATCTAACTCACACACCGTTTTACAATACAGAAGAGAGACATCGCCAAATTTATATTCGGGCTCAACTTCAAGAATCTTTTGGCACTTGAGCTGTGCGCTTTCGAATTCTTTGAGTTTCATCTCAATCTGGGCAGCACCCCATAATGCCTGCAGGTTATCGGGCTCTTTGACTAAAGCCTGCTGATACGCAGCCAGACTCTTCTGATAAATGCCTGATTCTTTTAGCGCGTCACCCCAGCGAACAAACTGATAGGCATTGCCAATTTGCAATGCTGCTGTCTCCAGCTCATTGAGACGCCGCTGACGGAAGAAAGGCCTCGCAAATTCCGGAAGCTGAACATGATTGGTAGGCAGCCAGCGTACAAAGAAATAAACGAACGCCCCGAAAGGCTGGAATACCAGAATCACCCAAAACCACAAAAAGCGGTCGGGATCTTTGCGAATACAATCCACGAACATCCAGATCCAGAAGACGAAATAAAGGATTTCAAACAGATACCCGATTGCACTCCAAACCGGTGACGGCGCTCCATACAGACCGGGATCATTCAGATATGGATTAGGAGGAGGAATTGAAGGTTCTTCTAGTGCAAACATATGCTCGTTTTATTTCTGGTAGAGACACTAATCTGATAGACTTACTGCCAGCCCGGCATTTCTCCCAGCCATGAAGCAAAGTACATGGCGCGCGGTACAGTGGAATTCAAAAGTGCCTGTTTTCGATTTTCTACTTGAGTCGCTTCTGCAGATCCCAGCAAAATATCAGCCAGTGACACAGGATGCGAATATCTTATCACACGTACTCTCTGGAGTCCTGTTATTTCCTGCAAACGTGCTAATGCATCCTCCTGGTAACCGATCTCGTCTATCAATCCATTCTCTTTGGCATCAGTCGCAGGATAGATCTGCCCTGTTGCCAGTTTTTTTACCTGATCATAATCGAGATTTTTTCGATTGTCTGTAATCACATGTAAAAAACGCTGATAAGACTCATCCAGAATATGATCCCAGATGGCACGTTCCTGTTTGGAAAGATTGCGGAACGGATTTAATGCATCTTTGAATTCGCCTGTTTTTAATGGATCTGATACGACCCCCACTTTTTCAGCCAGACCACTCAAATCAAAGCGGGGAATAATCACCCCCAGTGAACCGGTCCACGTAGTCGGTTCCGCAAAGATAACTCCTTTTTCACCGGCAGCCATTGCAACATAGTATCCTCCTGAAGCTGCCATCCGCTTCATGGAGACGACAATCGTTTTTGTCTGTCGAAGTTGAACCAGTCGGTGATAAATCTGGTGACTGTCGGCAACCAGTCCTCCGGGACTGTCGATTTCCAGCAAAACGGCTTTCACGTGCTCATCTTCCTGGGCTTTTTTAATCGAGTGCAAGATCCGCTCGGTGAACGGGGGCATAATCGTACCTGTGATCGAAATGATGGCGATTTTCTCTTTCGCGAATTGATCACCGGTTTCAAATTGCTCGGTTGGTCCTCCCCCGATCGTAAAGTATTCCTGATACCAGGCATAAAAGCCCAGATTGAAAAAGAGAGAGATCAGTAACAATAAAACCAATCCACGCACCAGCCAACGGTGCCCAGGCCGACCTTGCTTCTCAAGTTGAGTGGCAGATTCAGGGGGCTTCATCATGTGCTTTTCCTCTGCTGACGGGTGCTCATCCATTTGCATAACTCCAATAAAACATACCATTTCCGATATAGGAACCGTCTTTGTTCCCTCAGTGTTTTCCAACTCAGCCTGAAATTGTTCTTGCCTACCTTAACCGTAAAGTGGGAGAGATACAAACAATACTAACTCTACGGCAAGATTATCAATAAAAACGGTCGTTCGGATTAATTCAAAGATCCCGCCGGAATCTATTCCTACAATCGACATAGGCATAAAAACCGGACCAGATTAACGACGATAGAAGACGCAGCAGGAATTATTCTGCATGATTGTGTCGATTATGCGGAACCAACCATTTGAAAGCAATATTCCGATAAATGAAGACTCGTCGATTCGAGAAAACATTCAGCTCGGAACTTTTTGAGTGCTGCCAAACGGATTTCAATTGGCTGAACTCAAGACTCAGAAACCAGGAGACTTCAGGAGATGATAGCAGGAACTCGCTTCTCCGCTCGCGTTTTAATTTTCAGCGCGATTTCTGGCTTTGTGCTAACTAATTCGAATTTGCTGTCTGCGGAAGAAAAATCCGCTCAGGTCAGTTCTAACAAGCATCAAAGTACAGAGACAGTGCGGAACCCGCAAAACACTTTATTAGATGCCATTCAGCGTGAAATGCATTCCGCGCGCCGCATTACTAAACCACGGGTCCTATTCCCGGAAAAGGAAAAGAAACCTTCTCAGATTCAACAGGTCGGATTGACTCTGAATCCGAAAGCGTTTTTTCAGAAACAAAGTAAACCTTCTGAACAGAAGCAGCCAGAACAGACACGTCCCGTGATCGTCCGTGGCGGTAATCAATCAGCAATTCCTCAATATAAGGCCGCAGTTCCTCAGCCCAATGCGAATCCCGGGCAGAGTGAAATCCAGCGTCAACTGGAAGCATTGTACCGTCGGGATGGCCGCACGATGCCTCCCATGGATTTAAATGCACTGCCCAAAACAGCCAATAATAATTCTGGAATCGGAGGACGGGGCGCTGTCAACCCGGCTCCTGCTCCGCAATCCCCTGCAACACCTCAGAGCATTGTCGGAACGCCCCAACACAATCCGTACCAGCAACCAGATGAAAAGAAAAAATGGTACGATATGTTCTTACCATCCAAAACAAAACCTACTCCCAAACGTCTTCAGCAATCGCACCAGGTCGTTAAAAAGGCTCCGGTCGATCCTCCTGTAACCGAAAACTCTGCAGCTCCCGCTTTGCCTGAATTGCCAGCGGCCCCAGCTCCAGTAACTCAGCCGTTTATTGCGGGACCACAGCAACCGACTGACACTGAAGAGTCCGTTGCCAAGACCGCGCAGCCATCGGCAGAAGAACTGGAAGAAGAGGAACGCGAAGAAAGGGCAGAGGAAGAAGCAGAACGACTTGAAGAACAAAAAATCGCTGCTGCTAAAGCTGCTGCTAACGAGGCAAAAGAAACTTTCGTTGCCCCCGTCATGATTGAGGAAAAGACAACAGAAGTCACTCAGGAAAATCTCGTGAAGAATCCGGATGATGATTTTAATAATCTGTTTCCGGAAATGTCTGAAGAACAGGCCGACGGCCTCAAGAAAACAGCCGTCGAACCTGTGGCACCTAAAACTCCCTTCAGTGGACTGGTACTCGAAGAAGAAAGTCTGAAAAACGCTGAAGAAAAAACGGCAGCGAAGTCGGCTGAACCTGTAAAGGAACCGACTCCGCAGCTGGCTCAGGAAACACCTGAGAAAGAAGTCAATCCGTTTGAACCTCAACCGGAGCCACAGGCCACTCCAGCCAAAGAGGTTAACCCTTTCGAAGTTCCTGTTGAAAAAATTGTAGAAAAAGAAGTCGAAAAACCTAAAGAAAATCCCTTCAAGCCACAACCGGATCAAAAACTGGAAATTCCACCGGCTCAACCAGCGAAACAGGTCGCTTCCAATGAGCAGGATAGTTCGATTGAAAAGAAACTGGCACTCATCGCCAGCCGTGGCAACATTAAGGGTCTGAAAGGCTTCTGCCCGGTTGCATTACGCGATAACAGACTGCTTGTTGACGCCCGGCCTGAGTTCAGTTCGTCTTTCAAATCCATGAACTACCAGTTTGCCTCACTGGAGAACAAACTGAAATTTGACCGGGAGCCTGCCAAATATGCCCCCGCTGCCGGAGGTAGTGATATTGTCTTGTTAGTCGATCGTCAGGATGACAAAGAAGGAACTCTGGATTTTGCATCCTGGTATAAAGGCAGACTCTACCTGTTCAGCAACCAAGCGAATATGGACGCGTTCATGAAAACTCCCGCTTTATACGTTGGCGTTGAATAAACTGTGAGCTTTGTTCCTGCTGCTCCTGGTAAGCTCCCGATAATCTATCCGGTTATCGGGGGCTTTCTTTATTTAGCAGAGCGACTGAAAAACCAGCGAGAAGAAACGATGGCCTCGCCCGCGATCAATAATTTCCGCCAGCGGGGCAGACCGACTCGGGATGAGTAGACATCGTAATCCATGCGTTCAATTTCGCTTAGAATACCGCCATAAATACGGTACATGGCTCTTAGAATTCCCTGTCCCGCGGGAGAAATATAATCGAACAAACACTCCGAATTTTGATAAAATTCTCTCGTTCTTTGCACTTCAAACTGCATCAGGCTTCTGAATCGATCGTCATAAACCTGCGCCTGTATGTCGGGCCGCGGGTAACTGAAACGGTCTAAATCTTCCTGAGGCAAATAGACGCGCCCCATCTCGACATCTTCAGTCAGATCGCGCAGAATATTCGTCATTTGAAAGGCCAGCCCGCATTCAATTCCGGCATCGAAAGCTCGATCGTCATGAAAACCCCAGATGTGAATGCAACACAATCCCACGACCCCGGCTACTCGATAACAATAGTCGGCTAATTCATCAAACGTTTGAAAAGCAACAGGATGCAAATCGGACTCTACGCCTGAGATCACTTCAAAAAAATACTTTTGAGGAATCTGGTAGCGTTGAATGACATCCAGCAGCGCCGGAAAACAGGGGTCATAGCTTTGCTCTGCCGGGACTTTTTTATTTTCCAATACCTGTTGCAGCTCAACGCGCCACCGTTTTAAAGATTCTTCCCGCTCAGCGGGTAAACGCTGCGGATGATCACCCAGATCATCAACTGTTCGCATATATGCGTACAAAACGCACATCGCCTGAAACTGTTCCCTGCGCAAACCAAGAAAGGAATAATAGAAGTTCCCCGCCGTCTGTTTGGCCAGTTGCTGACAATAAGCATAAGAATCAGAAAGGGAAAATAAGGTCATCGAATCTCATAGATCGGTGAAAGTGATGCAGGATATCAAATACTTGTGAGCCATGATAACCGTAGACGCGTCAAATTTAAATCCGCCTCTGTTTCCCGAGCAAGAACCGGTTCATCAATTTTTCACGAAATTCCTGCAGGCGTAATAAACCATCACCTACACAGATTTGCACAACCTCACCCTCGCGAAATCGGTCCCTGTTCTACGAACAATTTCCCCTTGATTTTGTCGGGAATCCCCTAAAAATAGACAAAATTATATCAGCTCCGCCTCCTCTTTAGAGCGTATAGAAAGACTGAAGTCATTCCGCGACGCTTGATTCCCTTCGGTTTCACGAATTCAGCTCAATCACGCACACCAGGATCTAATGCAATTTGTTTGCATTAGACATTGACTCCTGCAAATGATTTGTAATAATGATCGCATTGTTGCACGAATTTTACGTCCTCTATTCACATAGGCGTCCCGGAGTCCAGAAATGAAAAGTGTCAAGAATAACCGACGCGGCTTTACCTTGATTGAGCTTTTGGTTGTGATCGCGATTATTGCTATTCTGATCGCCTTACTCTTGCCGGCCGTACAACAGGCACGTGAAGCCGCCCGTCGTAGCCAATGTAAAAACAATTTAAAGCAAATCGGGCTGGCTCTGCATAACTATCACGAAACTCATAATATGTTCCCTTCCGGTTGGATCGGCGTCGAACCCGGAGTGGGAGCCAACGTTGAGTTCGGAAGCGGTTGGGGCTGGGGAACAATGATTATGCCCGCTCTCGATCAAACTCCGCTGTATAGCAAAATCAACTTCGATCTTGACATTAATAATGCAGGTCAACCAACAGGTATCATTGATCTGGCTCTGACAGTATTTCGTTGTCCTTCAGACCCTTCCGACAACACTTTTGAAATTGAACAGGAAGGAAGCCCGGGGACAGTCCTCGCAAAGCTTGGAACTGCCAATTACATTGGTGTGTTTGGCAGTGATGAGCTGGATGATTGTGAGATCGTCCCCGCAGGTACTAACTGCAAAAGTTCCGGGCTCTTCTATCAGAATAGTAATACCCGCTTTCGTGATATTACAGACGGAACCTCTCAAACTTTGTTTGTGGGTGAACGAAAAACGAACAAAACTTTAGGTTGGCACTCCACCTGGGTGGGAGCGGTTCCAGAAGGCGAGGAAACATTTGCCCGTGTACTGGGAGCAACCGACCATGTCCCCAATGATCCTGCAGCGCACTTCGATGATTTCAGCAGTCACCATGTCGGCGGGACACAGTTCCTTTTTGGCGATGGCCGCGTTCGTTTTATTACCGAGAATATCGATCTGGGAGTCTATCAGGCTCTATCAAGTATCAAAGGGGGAGAAATCACCAGCTTTGACTGATCTTCTGTAATTTGGCTGCTACCTGTACTTCAAGGCACGACAAATGAAGACCAGACATGGCTGAACATGTCTGGTCGTTTTTATTCCAGTCTCGCTCAACAGGCACTGCCGAGGATTGTCCGGACGAAATACAGGATTTAACAAGACAATTGAACAGACAACAAACACACTGAGGTCCGGCTATTGAGTCTTGGAGATGTTTTTCCTAAAATAAGCGACCGGGCAGGAGCTGTGCCAAAACTGCCATATTTGACTTCAGAAAGATTTTTTGAAATGAATCAATTCAAACTCACTCTGGTTTTCCTGATAACTTTGGTCTCTTGTCCACAGCTTTTTGCGCACCCCGGACATGGAGCAGAACAGGCCGTCAATCCGCACGGCATCCTGCATTACCTGACAGAGCCGGTGCATCTGATGCCCTTCGCCGCGATTGCTCTTTTTGTATTTCTAGTTGTTATGGGAAAAAAGATGCTGCAGCGTTATCGTGACCAGCGTCGGGCCGTTGTCATCCCCCGCGAAGACAAACAGAACTAGTCAGCCAGAACTAATCCGCGCTTCAATTGATCTCGGCAGATTCAGCAGCACGCTGAAGATAGCTGCGTATGGCCCGCTGGTAAGTTTGCTCTGCTGCATCTCGTTCCTGAGCGGCGATGATTTTGTGCCGATTTTTCCAGAGCAGTTTGATGGTCTCGACGCACCAGAGTGCGCTCTCGCGCGAAGCACGAATGGGACGCTGATTCACTATGACATTCACCGGGTTGGTATGCAGTTGGGGAAATTGCCGTAATGCAATCCAGCTGCTTTGTTCTACCGGGACTGTAAATCTGAGCGGATGAATTTCTCCGTCAGCAGGCACCGATTGTTTTGCGACTACTCGGCCGTTTTGAACGATCTCGACCAATCTTTGACCGTCGGTAACAAATTCTGTATTTCGCGGTGCATGCAGAATGCGTGTGTCTCCCTGTGCCCGACGACCTTCAGGCGGATTTAATAATCCGTAAGCGACGGCCTTGGGAGTTTCCGGGGCGAAGGAAACCTGCGCTTCGATTTCGACTGTTCCCGGTTCTTTGAACTGGACATCCTCAAATCCCGGAGCCTGACCATTCACTTGAAAGTTCAAAGCATGCGCAAATCCATCGGAAACATAAGAGCGCCCCTGTTTGATGCCCAGACACCACTGACTGAAGTCAATTTCGTTTACCTCACCCAGTTGCACATACACTCGTCCCTGCCCGACGCGACGGCTGCTCATACAAGGAAAATCCGTTTCACCACTGACTTTGAGCGGATAACCACAGTTCAAGATATGATACCAGGTATTCCATTCCGGAATACGTTCCGTATCCATGGCACTGATAAAATCGCAGACACCTTCTGCCGTACTCACACAAATCTCCATTGCACCGCCGCCATTCATCTCCGGGACTGCGAGATTCGGTAAATCATCAGCAGCCTGTTCCAAGGCGAGCGTTAATTCCTGCAGGCTCAATTCGCCATCGCCATCCTCATCAATTTTTTCGAATGGGCTGGGTAACAGTCCCCGTGCTGCTTCAGCTGAATTCAACGTTTGTGTCTGATTCTGGTCAAGATCCTGTAACAATCTCTGTGCGGCCTGGGGAGGATTGACTCTCAGCGCAGAATGCGGAAAACCGGTCACGCCCCCCTGCTCTTTACACCAGCGCATCACTGGCACCGTCCAGCTCGGCCAGCCTTTTGTGGTTCCGAATGTGCCGGGATAGGTTTGATCCTGCAAATTCAACAAACAAACATGCCCCAGAGCGGCTGATCCAAAGCCGCTGATTTCCAGATCGTATTTCAATACCGTCAGAGGTTCACTGACGCGATCTGCAGTGGAAGCAAAGAACTGGCGCTGTACATCAAAACAAGGTCCCCAGGTTAATACGCAGCCCACATTCAGACCTTCCCCCTTCACCTGGTTGAACATATCACGGGGGGAGACTCCCTTGGTAGGGTTATCATAATGCGCACAACCGGCTGCATGAATATGATGATCTCCGGAATAAAAACCGAACTCCCGTGGATTCACCCAGCGTTTTAATTGAACTTCAATTGTTTGTGGTGCTTCCGCAGAGACAGTGACTTTTTTTGTTAATCTCTGATATTCCGGTCCGCGGCTGTATTCCATTTGCAATACGCCGGAGGGGAGTAACACCGTGTCGCCATCCAGCCGATAGATTTGTGGTTGAAAAAAGAAATCCGGAGCCAGCCGCTTTGCCTGTAAGGGAAATACTCGCTCTTGTTGATCACGAAATTCCAGCCGCGCTGCTGAGG
>NZ_CALFPF010000565.1 GCF_937919775.1 uncultured Gimesia sp. | reverse complement strand
GGTAAACCAGAGATCCCGTATCAACAGGCAGCAACGTCAAATACTTTCCCAGCAACAGTTGTAACGCTAATACCGCTGCAATAAAAGCCGACCCTGACAGCCGCAGTCCTTCCGGATGCCTCTTCCGGTCTGCGAACACAAAACACGCCAGACAGACTGCAGCCAGAAAACCGACGGAGATAACCTGCTGCCAGCCCAGATACAGGCCGATCAGAATCAACAGACAGCTGGTGCCCGGTTGAAAAAGGCCCCGTGCTTTTACTTTCTGAAACAGCGCAGGCCAACTGAACAGGATGGCCACAATCGTCCCATAAAAGAGTCCCCACCAGAGCGTGATCAGAGTCGGACCTTGAAGGCCCCAATGCAGTGAACCATGATCGTGCGTTTCATTCAGGAAGTTTTCTGCGGAGGTGACAGCAGCAGAATCAGCTTGCACCGGGATCATCGCCGGGATTGGATGGAGTTCCGGAACGAGCGCGCCGGAAATAATGCCGATGAGAAAACACCACAGCAGTAGACGACGCGGGATACGCTGGCGATCAAAGTGAATGTAGGCGGCTGCCAGCACAACGACAAACAGATAACTGTAGTAAAGGTCCAGGGCAATCAGATCCCCGGTCCGCCCCTCCATAATCTGATAAATGCCCCAGGATCTGTTAGGCATCCGGTACGGTAAAAATTGACCGCCGGAATGCACCAGCGCCAGATACAGCAGGAGAAAAAAACAACCGACAATGGCTTCGACGATCGGGTAACGCATCGAAATCGGCGTCTGACAATGGCGGCATTTCCCCCCGAGTAGAATCCAGCCCAGAATCGGCAGGTTATCGCGCGTCTGAATCGGGGTTTCACACACCGGGCATCGGGACTTGGGTTTGGAAATATTCAAGCCCAGAGGCATCCGATAAATGACCACATTCAAAAAGCTGCCGATCACCGATCCCATCACGAAGCACCAGACTGCAGTAAAAACCTCCAGCACCCACAAGTTAAGACTTGAGGTATAAGCGAAAAACAGTTGCATGATTGATGGTCTATCTATTGTCTCGTCTGTTTCGCGACACTGATTTCATATGACCTGGACGAATCAGAGGTTTTTTCCTGCTGAGGAGCAAACACTCTGCTGCCAGATTCTTTAATGTTCACTGTACCGACTTTACCGAAATTAAAAGGAAATTGATATTTTGCACAATTCCCCTATTTCAATCGATCCGAAAAAGCCGGGGCAAAATAACAGTTACACTGATTTGAAGCATGATAATTATTTTCAAAGCAAAATACATACACCATTTTACGTAACTGGTACTTACTTTTTCTGAAACTTGACGGAGATGCTGCTTTCTCACAAACCCCGGTCAACAGATCCAATTACATCTACCGATAATTTATACATGTTAAAAACTTAAACAAACAGAACCGCAACTCCTTCGAATACGAATCAAATCTCTCAAAATTCCATCGTCTCGTATTTGAAAGAGTTTATGGGAAGCAAACGCTCAGGCTTTCAAAGCCATAAGCTCAGACCGGCCAAAATGAAGATACCTGTCTTTATTTTACCTGGAAATGCTTCTTACTTCCTACGGAACACAGAAAAACCATCCAGAATTATGCTCGGAAATTCAGAGGCTCACGGCAATTTCCGGCAATACTCAGAAAACAACTTGTAGATTTGGAAAGAATACTGAAATGAATTCAAGGATGACGCCCCACCTTTGGATTAGATGTTCAACATTAATTGTATTCACAGCAGTTTTGCAGTCGGCCTGTGATGTACAGGGAGATTCAGGTCCCAAGTTGCTGGTACCGGAAACCAGCCAATCGGTCAAAATCCTGCAAGTGCAAACCTCTGAAGCGGAAGTACCGCTGGTGGCTCGCAAACCGGATCTCAGTATCGAAGCCCGCAAACCGGATCTGTTGGCAGAAGACGCGAAGTCGAAAACATCTCCTATGACTGAGCCAAAACCTTTTCCGGGAGTTGCCAAAAATACGGCTCCTTCCATGGAAAAACCGAAGGAGCCTGAAGTACCCGAGATCGTCGACCTGGTCGATGAAGCGATTGCCGTTTCTCATCGCAGAATGCTTTCTACCGACGTACATACCCCCTGGCAGATCGCACACGGGATTCTGGCACTCCGCTGGGAATACACACTCTATCAGAACAAAAAACAGATCAGAGCCATTGACTGGATTTCCACAGGCCCCAATTTTCGCGGTCGCCCCTGGTTCATTACGACTCCGCATGGCGGCAAAGGACACCCCTTTACGGAACCTTACGCTTTTGAAGGGCACCCCAATCAGTTTCTTGCCTTTTACGCGATGGCCGGCATTCCGCTCGACCATAAATTCAAAGCCGGCGAAAAAACAATCACCATCGCCAATATGATTCACAATGCCAAAGCAGAAGTGAATACGGACGAGGAAATCACCTGGACGCTCTGGGCGTTTTCACGTTACCTCCCTTGGGATACCGAATGGGTCAGTTCGAAAGGTGAGGAATGGAGTATGGAAAAACTGGTGCAGGTGCAAATGCAGTCAGAGCCTACCAAGTCGGCTTGCGGAGGCACACACGGTCTGTTTGCCTTAGCCAGTTCGGTCAACAATTATTCCAAAGACCAGAAAAATCTCAGAGGCACCTGGCTGGAAGCGAGTATGCGAGTCCGTCAATATGTTGAATATGCACGCTCGATGCAAAACCAGGACGGTTCCTTTTCTGCCAAATATTTTGAAGGTCCTGAATACGCCAGTGACGTCAACAAACGGGTCTCAACAACCGGCCATACACTGGAATTCATTATGGAAGCCCTGCCACAACATCGCTTGAATGAGCCGTGGCTCAGAAGCGCCGTCTCCCGCATCGCCAGCGATCTGGTGGAATACAAAAGCCAGCCACTTGAGCCGGGCGGAATGTATCACGCGATTGACTCACTCATGATTTACCGCGAACGCACTCGTCCGCAATATGCCCAGCAACTGGAACTGCTGGCAAAACAGGCCGAATTTGATCAGCCCGAAGCATCGGAGCCGATCATCGGATATTCCGAGCAGTTCCTGCAGCAGCAGCATAATGCAGCCACTCAATATATTAACCAGCAGCAACAAAATCAGCAGAACAACAGCACCAGCGATTCACCTTCGCGACAGGCACGGCGCCGCAGCATGTTTTCCCGATATAGATAACAGACACCCGGATCAGCATTTAATCTGATTCCGTTTGAGCAGTATCTCCCTTTGTCTCTTGAAGATTCCGAATGGAAGGCACCCACGTCCGCTGGTCGTCGACTGTTTCACGAATTGATTCCAGAGTCGGGGGTTGCTGGTTCCCGTAATCAACATGGCTGGAACGTTTTCGAGGTCGAGGCTTGTATTCGTAACACTCTGCCTCTTCTTTTTTCCACCAGTACCATAAGCGGAGAGACTGCTGTTGCGCTTCGGGTGGTTTTTCGCGTAACAGCCAGAGCAGTAACAGGAGCACTGTGATAATGCCAATGGCAACCAGCATCGGTTTTCCGGGAGCTTCCCCGCTGGTTACCACTACAAAGATGCAAGCAAACAATCCCCCGGCCAGTGTAAACACTGTCGCCAGCCAGGCCGCCGCCTGATCTCCCGAACCATGAGGGGACCGACCTGATGTCATCTGTTCGCTCTCCGATGTACGACATGCGATCTGAGATATGACGCCGCTTTGCAGAACCTGCAAGAACTTCGCATCCACATATCAGGATAACAGATCTTGTCGTACATCCAAATTAAATTTTGCGTTTCGCTTACAGGAAAATATCCAGATACAGCACGAAAAGCATCAATCCCAGGACGAAAATCATCCCGACATAGGTCGCCGCGGCGAGTACCTGCTCGTTGGGACGTTTGCGGGTGATGCCTTCCCAGCACAGAAAAACCATATGCCCCCCATCCAGTACCGGGATCGGTAGAAAGTTTAAAACGGCCAGATTCACGCTCAGAAAACCGAGGAACAGCAGGAGTTCGGCATATCCCTGATGCGCGACCTCATAGGCAACAGAAGCGATCTTGATCGGCCCGCTCAATTCCAGGGGTGACACACGCCCGGTGAACAGGCTCCGTAAGGTCAGATAAATATCTTTCGCCGAATTGGAAGTATATTCGACTCCCATGCCCAGCGCCTGTCCCATACTGTCGGCCTTTTGGGTTTCCCGCAGTAATTCCATTTTGATTCCCCGGACGGGGAGTGACCATTGTTCTCCAGGTTTCTGGCCGGGATCAATCCAGGGCACCAGTTTGACTTCGCGTAACTGGCGTTTATTGCTGACCGTTAATTCCACAGGCCAGCCGGGACGCATCTGGATCTCCCAGAACGCATTGGCCCAGTTCACGTTTTTATCATCGAATTCATAACTGACTTCCGGGATGCCTCCCCACTCGGCAAGCGTGTTATTTTCGGGCAACATGATTTTAACTTTTTTGATCCGCTCATCCGGCTGGATTCCCGCTGCGGCGGCCGGGCTCCCCTCTTCCACTTTCAAAACGGTGGGAATCACGTGGAAGGCAATGCCCATAGAACCAACGGACAACGGAGTATTGGAATAAATCGGATGCTCAAGCCAGGCCGGATTATCGAGGGGAACCACATTCAGACTGACTTCGGTAGGATGGGCTCCGTCCTGTTGCCGCTTCACAACGATCTGAACCGTTTCGCCCGCTTTGTCTGAAAAGTAGTTCGGCAACTGCAACGGGTTCAGAGTTTTTCCGACGTCTTTGCCGTCGATGTGGGTGATTTTGTCTCCCACTTTCAAGCCGGCGCGTGCTGCCGGTGAACCGTCCTGAATCGCTTCAATCGGGCCGATGTCCATCCAGAGTCCCAGCGTACGAAAGGGATTATTACCGACGGTGATCTCCACGGTTTCAGCCGGCGGTGCCCCTTTGCGATTCACCCCCGTCTTCAAAGTCTGATTACTTTTCGCTGCAAACGTTCGTTGGAGTTGGGCATAGTCCTGAATCGGTTCACCGTCAATCGATTTGAACGTGTCACCCTGCAGGAAACTGGGCTCTGCTTTCGCCGCTGCAGTTCCCTTACTGGTCACACTGGCTCCCGGATCCTGAAACACGGGAATATGCAGACTGTTGGCCGGAATCAAACCGATTTGAGGCCGCGTTCCCGTACGATCCGGCGTAATTTTGACTTCGAATGTCTGACCGTCGGGATGGACTCCTTCCATCGTGATATCGCCATCACTGAACGCACTGCTGCGGATGATGTCCATATAAGAGCTCGCTTTATTGCCATCAATTTTTGTAATCACATCCCCCGGTTGAATGCCCGACTCCCAGGCAGGCATTCCGGGAATCGCTGCGCCGACCACACTGGGCATCGATTCCACACCCAGTCGAAAGGCGAACGCAAAAAACAGCATCCCGGTGATGATATTCATAATCACGCCGGCCGAAATAATTCCCATGCGCTGATAAACGGGTTTGGCGGAATAGGATCGGGGATCGAGGGCAATTTCTTCGCTCGTCAACTGGCTCGGGTCGACATCATCCTGACCCAGCATTTTGACGTAACCACCGAAAGGAATGATGGAAAGCGCGTACTCGGTTTCGCCATACTTGAAGCTGTAAATGATCGGGCCGAAACCGATACTGAACCGCTCGACTTTCACATTACACCACTTGGCAACAGCGAAGTGTCCCAGTTCGTGAAAGAAAATCACCAGCCCCAATCCTAAAGCAACCATGGCAATATTGGCAATTTTCCCGACGAGGGTCCCTAATAACAGACTGGTTAGCACTACTTCCACCTTTTTATCTCCTTGCGAGCCCAGCCATCCAGCAGAAACAGTTCTTCCAGATTCGGATTGGGATCGAATTGATGTGATTCTAATACTTGTTGACAGGAGGTCGCGATATCGCAAAAACGCAATTCACCCGATAAAAATCGCTCCACAGCGGCTTCATTCGCTGCATTTAATACCGCTCCGCATGTCCCCCCCTTTTCTGCGACTTCATAACCAAGTCGCAAAGCCGGGAATGCTTCCAGATCGGGGGGCTCAAAGGTTAACTCAAAAGAGTGGCTCCAGTCCATCGGAGAATTCAAGCCCTCTCTTCTATCAGGATACGTAAGTGCGTACTGAATGGGAAGCCTCATATCGGGGTTCGAGAGCTGTGCAATCACCGATCCGTCCACAAATTCCACCATCGAATGCACGATGGACTGCGGATGCACGACCACCGAAATTTGATCGGAAGTCAGATTGAATAACCATTTTGCCTCGATAATCTCCAGTGCTTTGTTCATCATCGTGGCAGAGTCGATGGTAATTTTCGGCCCCATCTCCCAGGTTGGATGTGCCAGCGCTTTTTCCGGCGTGACATGTTCCAGGTCGGCCGGGCTTGCTCCGCGAAATGGCCCGCCGCTGGCTGTCAGAATGATGCGTTTGACCTCTTTCGGCTGTCCTGCCTGCAACGCCTGGAATATGGCGTTATGTTCACTATCCACAGGCAGCAATGTGGCGTGGCTGCGTGCGGCCAGATCCATAATGAGTGACCCTGCAACGACTAACGTCTCTTTATTGGCGATTCCCACGGTTTTACCCGCTTCGATGGCAGCCCAGGCTCCCTTTAAGCCGGCTGCCCCGACAATGCCACAAATCACAATGTCGACTTCGTCTGATGACGCCACCCGTTCAATCTCGTCCGCGCCAAACAGAAGTTCGGTCGAACCGGAAAAGGAGTCTGCAGTCACAGTCGATTTCAACGCCGGATTGCTCAGCACGGACCAGCGGGGATGAAACTGCTGCGACTGGCGGGCCAACTGCTCCCAGCTGTTATGGGCAGTAATTGCAGTTAACTGCATTTCCTCTGGATGGGCGGCAATCACTTCAAGAGTACTTGTGCCTATCGAACCCGTGGATCCGAGGACGGCTATTCGCTTCATTCGACCCTGTTTTCTCATCCTCAGTCGGTTTGATTGACTGTACTATCGATTCTCTAAAAGAGCGGAAAAAAGTCATGACTCGGGTCTGTTTTTTTGCCCTAACCACCAACGAATCCGCATTTTAGGCGTATTAATTAAACATGGCAAGGGGCATTCCCGTCGCAACACATCGTTTTCGCTTCCTGTATTGGGCGGAACATGGTTTTCTGCTAAAACGTATGATTGACCCCTTCGCCGATACGAC
>NZ_CALFPF010000564.1 GCF_937919775.1 uncultured Gimesia sp. | reverse complement strand
ATTTTTTTCCGATCCGCCATGACGACGGAACGTTTCCAGCGCCCCTTCCAGCAGTCTGCGGGTAATCAGCTCATTCCAGCGGGAAACAACGATGGCGATTTTCGCATCCCGAGCCAGTAAATCGCCTGCAATCAGTGTATGGTTCATCAACATGATAACTTAAAAATAGTCTACAGAAAACTGGAAAAACCAGATCAGTGGTTTGTCGATATTTATTTCAGGATTTGCGAATCACAAGGACTGCAATTCTGGCCGGGTTCGGTACGGCCTTCAGTAAATCGTTCTGCCAGAACCAGGCTCTGAGGGAGTGCTAGCCCAGATTCATGCTCAGTAAAAATTCTTCGTTGGTTTTTGTCCGACGCATCCGGTTTACCAGAAGTTCCATCGCATCCACAGGATTCATGTCGTTGAGCACGCGTCTGAGAATCCAGACTCTGCGTAGTTCTTCTTCATCCATCAATAACTCTTCGCGTCGTGTACCGGATTTATTGACATCAATGGCCGGCCAGATTCGTTTTTCGACCATTCTGCGATCCAGGTGCAATTCGGTGTTACCGGTTCCCTTGAATTCTTCAAAGATCACTTCGTCCATACGACTTCCCGTATCGACTAAAGCGGTGGCAACAATGGTCAGGCTGCCGCCTTCTTCCACGTTACGGGCGGCACCGAAAAATCGTTTGGGATGCTGTAATGCATTGGCGTCCACACCACCGGAAAGGATTTTGCCTGAATGGGGGACTTCCGTGTTCCAGGCGCGGGCCAGTCGGGTTATGGAATCCAGGAAAATGACGACATCCTCGCCATACTCGACCATGCGTTTGGCTTTTTCAATGACCATTTCCGAGACCTGAATATGCCGGCTTGGTGGTTCATCAAACGTACTACTGATGACTTCACAACGATCTCCACCCACCTGACGCTCCATATCTGTGACTTCTTCCGGTCGTTCGTCAATCAACAGGATAAAGACATAGGCGTTGGGGTGGCTGCCGAGCACGCATTTTGCCATTTCCTGCAACATCACGGTTTTACCAGCGCGGGGCGGAGAAACGATTAAGCCACGTTGCCCCATACCTACGGGAGCCACGAGATCGACAATTCTGGTACTCAAATTACCGGCAGGGGAAGAAAGTTTTAACCGTTCTTTCGGATGCAAAGGAGTTAAATCATCAAAAAAGACCTTTGTGGTCAGGATTTCAGGGTCACAGCCATTAATGGCTTCCACCCGGAGTAAGGCAAAGTACCGTTCGTTTTCTTTAGGAGGTCGAATTTGACCTGCAACGATGGCACCTGTGCGTAATCCAAAACGGCGAATTTGGCTGGGAGAGACATAAATATCATCGGGACAGGGGAGGTAGTGGTAATCGGGACTGCGTAAAAACCCGAATCCGTCCGGCAGAATTTCCAGTGTCCCTTCCCCAAACATCAAACCGTTGACTTTGGTGCGTTCTTTCAGAATCTTGAAGATCAGGTCCTGTTTTTTCAGGCCCGTGTATTCTGTCAGATTCTCTTCTTTGGCCAATTGCATGAGATCTTTCATGGTCAGCCGTTGCAGATCGGCGATATGAATCTCACTCTGCTTGATTTTTTCATAGCGTTCATCGGCTGCTCTGGTAATGGCAGATTCTCTCTGATTACGCGAAGCCGGTGGTTTATCTTGTTTTGACTTTGAGTCGAACTCTTCTACGTCTTTTGAAGCCACAAGTCCGTCATTTTCAGATGCCTGAAGTTTTATGGATTTGGCCATATCGATAACTTTCCGAATTACAAAAATATTGAGATGAAATGAAGTGGGGTTGATGAGTCAAAACGGATGTGTTGAACGCGAAGATCAATTAACCTCTGGAAAGGTTTTTTTTAAATATAGGGATAAGCATCATGAGATGTTCAGGAAATCATCAGGGATGAGTTTGAAATTAAAATACCATTTCAAGAATGTTGGTTAGACACTCGGAAATCGGTCATTTGTTGGTTTTTTGTGTATTATGTAAGGTTTCAATGAAGCTGGATAACTCTTTTGCGGCAGTTTCCAGATCATGGTCGTTGTGAATAATGCAGTTTGCCAGTTTTCTTTTTTCTGAGAGAGGCAACTGATGATTCTCCCGTTTTTGTAACTCTTCGGACGACCAGCCCCGGTTCTGAGTGACTCTTTTCAGACGTTGCTCAAAAGGACATTCAATAAATACGATCTGGTCGCACAAGTCTTTCCAGTCTGCCTCTAAAATCACCGCGGCATCAATCAGGATTGCATCAACCTCTTCTGTTGATTTGGCCGACAAAATCTCCTGCTCAAGCCTCTGGTGGATCTCAGGGTGGACCAGTTCTTCAAGTTTCTCTAACGATTCCTGATGTTGTTTCTCTTCTCCAAAAACAATTTTGGCAAGTTCTGAACGTACTATGCTTCCTCGTTCATCGAACACCGCAGTTCCAAACTGCTCTCGAATTTTCTGTTGAACTTCAGGAAAATCAAGCACTTCATGTCCGATTTGATCGGCATCAATTACTTTAACAGATCGCAAAGTTTTGACTTTATTGGCAACCGCACTTTTACCTGATCCGATACCTCCAATCAGGGCAATTATGGGAATGCATATATGACAAGACACAAGAAGATTATAACAACTTGCATTGGTGGAAAATGGTTTTCTTACACATTCCTTCGAATCAGAAACTTACCACACAGGAGGTTTATGATTGCTGAATCCCTTAGCAACTTTAGATGAGACACATGGGCGTGCACTAATATCGTTACCGATAGCATCCCGGTTGTCAACAAAAAAAAACAAACTTCCCTCTTTTCCCCTTAAAATTTATAGTTTTGGCTCCGATTCTCTCGTCTAAGGATCAGGAGAGTTTGATCTGACAGCAGGGGGGATTACTTTACTGATAAAATGGTCATAAGTCAGGAACCCGGTAGATCCAGACGGGTCTGATCCAACCAGTTCGCCCCGGACGAAAGGTCCACAATCAGCGGGACATCCAGTTGCATGGCAGACTCCATTTCCTGGCGCACGAGCTGGCCGAGCGACTGCAGTTCCTCCGCAGGGACTTCGAAGACCAGTTCATCGTGAATCTGCATCAGCATTCTGCCCGGATGGTGTTCCCGTTTGATTCGCGCACTCACATTGATCATGGCCTGTTTGATCAGGTCGGCGGCTGAGCCTTGAATCACCGTATTGATGGCCGTTCGCTCGGGCATGTTCAGTTGCTTCTGAAGACCCGCACGGACGCCCTGAATTTCCCGCTTCCTGCCGCAGATCGTACGTACGAAATGATTCTTCGCACAATCTTCCAGGATCTGATCCAGAAATTCTCTCACGCCCCGATAGCGGTCAAAATACTCTTCAATGAATCCAGCAGCCTCCGATTGCGGGATGCCGATGGATTCCGACAATCCGAAAGGGCTTTGCCCGTAAATAACACCGAAGTTGACAGCCTTGGCGGTCCGCCGCATGTCGCTGTTGACTTCTTCCAGAGAAACGCGAAAGGTCTCTGCCGCCACCGCAGTATGGATGTCAGCGCCTGCATGGAACGCCTGGCTCAACGCTTCATCCTGGCTCAAATGTGCCAGTACGCGTAATTCAATTTGTGAATAGTCGGCACAGAGTAACTGCCAGTTTTCATTCACCGGAATAAACGCTTTGCGGATCTGGCGTCCTTCTTCGGTCCGGACAGGAATATTCTGCAGATTCGGGTCGCTGGAACTTAAGCGGCCTGTCGCCGCCACCACCTGATTAAAACTGGCATGAATGCGTCCCGTTTCGGGATTCACCAGATCGGGTAACGCATCCAGGTAGGTGCTTTTCAGTTTTGAGAGATGCCGGTGCTCGGTAATTTTTGCCGGCAGTTCATGCAGGGAAGCCAGCTTTTCCAGTACGCTCTGGTCGGTACTCGGGCCGGTTTTGGTTTTCTTGAAGACCGGCAGCTTTAACTCTTCAAACAAAACGGTACGCAGTTGAAGCGGTGAAGCGATGTTGAATTCATGGCCGGCGATCTGATAAATCTCTTGAATCAAATCCGTCAGACGCAGAGAGAGTTGCTGGCTTTGCCTTTTTAATTCGTCTGTATCGACCCTGATTCCGGTGAATTCCATCTCTGCCAGAATGGGAATCAAAGGTCGCTCCAGATTCCAGTACAGGTCCCACAAGCCCTGTTGTTTGAGTTCTTCTTTGAGGATGCGGGATAACTGCCACGCGATTTCGGCGTCTTCAACCGCATATTCGGCGACTTTTACCACATCGACTTCAAACATCTTTTTCTGCTGTTTCCCGGAACCGATGAGATCAGAGATCGGAATCATCGTATGTTGCAGATAGCGTTCTGCCAGTTTATCCAGGCTGTGGCCACGTTCGCCTGCACTGAGCAGGTAACTGGCCACCATCGGATCAATGCTGACCCCCTGCAGGAACACGCCGACACGCATCAATACAACCATATCGTATTTGATGTTCTGATTCGTAATCAGAATGTCCGGGTCTTCCAGTAAAGGCTTGAGTTGATTTAAAACCAACTGCGGATCCAGAGCCTTCTGACCGGCAGGACCTTCAACGGGAATGTAATAGCCATGATTTTTCTCCCAACTGATGGCCCAGCCCACGATTTCTGCTTCCGCAGGTTTTAGCCCGGTTGTTTCCAGATCAACGCAAAATTCATCCTGCTTTTTCAACGAAGTTATGAATTTTTCAAAAGCCGGTGGAGTGTCGATCGTCTCCCAGATCCGTTCCTCTGCTTTGGGAGCGTCCTGCTTTGTAAAATTCTCCTGCATCTCGTCGGCAAAGCGGCGGAAGCCGAAGTCGGTGAACAGTTGGCGCAAACGTTCGCGATCGGGATGGGTTAAGCGTGAGGCTTCCCAGTCCACTTGCAGATCCAGATTGACATTCAGGGTGACCAGTTGACGTGACATCCGTGCCTGATCGGCAAATTCCTTGAGGTTTTGCTGCAGTTTGGCACCTTTGGCCTGGTCTGCATTGGCCAGCACTGATTCCAGAGATCCGAACTGCTCGATTAATATCTGGGCTTTTTTCGGGCCGATCAGAGGCACACCCGGAATATTATCCACACTGTCTCCCACCAGCGATTGAAAATCGATCACCTGGTCGGGGCGAACACCCCAATCCAGTTGCACTGCATCCGCATTCATAAACGTATTTTTGCGAATGTTATAGAGACGTACGGCGTCGTTGATCAGTTGCCGGGCATCTTTATCGTTGGTCACAATCACCGTTTCGATTCCCCGTTCTCTGGCGAGGCGGGCGATGGTGGCGAACACATCGTCGGCTTCCCAGCCCGGTACTTCGATAATCGGAACCTGAAATCCCTTTACTACTTCCATGATATTTGGAATCTGGGGCCTGAGATCCTCGGGCATCTCGGTGCGATTTGCCTTATATTCGGGGTAGATCTCATTTCTGGTTCCCGGCCCGCTCGAATCCATGGCAAAGATTAAATAATCAGGGGCATGGGTTTTAATGATGTTGAGGATATCGCGGGTGATTCCAAAAATGGCATTCGTCGGTTGGCCAGCGGGCCCTGTCATTGCCGGTACAGCATGAAAAACCTGAAATACCAGAGAAAACGTATCAATGATGTAAAGTGTTTCTTTCATAAAGATTTAGCTTTACCTGAAATTTTGAAAAGAGATAGCCGAAATTGGAAATAGGTGGAGGTTTACACCACAGTTTTTAGCAGGATCAGCGTATGAAAATATTGGAATCCTGTGCACTCAGGTTTTATTATTGGAGAGATGGGGCTGGACTGCCATCAACAGGCAAGCCGAACTCAAAACTCGATGAAATCTTTTGTCAGTTCTTCCGGTTGGTTTCCGGTTACTGATAGTTTGTGTACTTTTCTGTGGAGATCAACCCTGCCGGAGAGAGAGAAACCAGTTGTCAGGCAAATAGATAGAATGAGAAAGCTTCTTGACACTGCTTTTTCTGCATTTAAAATAGAATGAAGCAGGAAACTGATTCTTCAGAGTATTCAGAGTCACTTCTTCTGTTTTTTCCTGTCGTTCATCAGGGGTGATGACTGAGCTTCACTGCGATGGTTTTACACATCAGACGAACTAACGTCACGGTGCGGAATTGCACCTGATTGTCACTTAGAATCTTTAAGGTTTAACAACATGGCTGCCAGTAAACCAACTGCTGTTCATTTTTCACTGATCTTTTTTGTGATGCTGACCCTGATTTGCGGGGTGATGGCCTATTTGAATTT
>NZ_CALFPF010000563.1 GCF_937919775.1 uncultured Gimesia sp. | reverse complement strand
CGCATCAACTACCTGTTATCATGGAAAATAGATATATTCGGCGGTTCAGGTTTCAATTAATAAGACCTTCCTGTTTTGTTGACTGGTTTGAAAAGGGGTTCTTTGGTTTCTCCGTATTTCTCTGGCCGGCAACGTACAATTCAAGCCTGTCACATTACACTATCCATTTGGCATCGGAGCAGGGGCAGCGACGTGATTCAAGCATTCAAAACTTTGTGTATTGCCGTGAGTGCGGTACTGGTTTCTCAATCGTTATTGGCGGACGATTCCAGTAAACCACAGTCAACCCTGACATGGACTTTTACTGAGAACGATCATGGTTGGACAGCTTACAATGATTGTACTCTCTCCGTCAAAGAGAAAATGCTGCAGGTAAACAGTACAGGCAAAGACCCGCACTTTGGTCGTGATCTCAAATCGGACGCTGGCTGGAAAAAAGTCAAGCTCCGGCTGCGATCTCCCAAACGCCTGAAAGGCGAAATCTACTGGAAAACACAAAAGGATAACGCCTACGCCGACCAGCGATCCGAAAAGTTTGAAACACGGCCCATTAATAGTGATTGGCAGGACGTCGCCTTTGTCTTTTACGCCGACTCGGAATTGACGGGATTACGCATCGATCCTGCCAGTCAAAAAGGTCTGATCGAAATAGAATCGATTTCTCTGGGAAATACGAGTGCTCCGCCTTCAGCGATGGCAACCCCCGTTGATCAGATCAAATTGCTGAAAGACTTCAAAATCGAATTACTGTATTCGGTACCAACGGAAGAACAGGGATCCTGGGTCAGCATGACGATTGACCCCAAAGGACGTTTGATCGCTTCAGATCAGTATGGTGCGTTATATAGGATCACACCTGCCAAAATCGGTTCCACAACAAATGACACTCAAGTCGAAAAACTGCCCGTCGATATGGGCATGGCGCATGGCCTGCTGTATGCGTTTGACAGTCTGTATGCAGTCGTGAATGGCGGCAAAGAACGGCCTTCCGGCTTGTACCGACTGAAAGATACCAATGGTGATGATCAGTTTGATGAAGTGAAATTTTTGAGAGAAATCAAGGGGGCCGGCGAACATGGTCCACATGCCATTATTCTTTCTCCCGATAAAAAATCACTGTATATCGCCGCCGGTAATCATACCGATCTGCCTGAACCGGAAAAATCATTGGTCCCACGCAATTGGGATGAAGACCTGCTGCTGCCACGTCTGTGGGATGCCCGTGGTCATGCCGCCGGTAAACTGGCGCCGGGGGGCTGGATCTGTCGGACCGATCCCGAAGGCAAAGAATTTGAAGTGATCAGTATCGGTTTTCGAAATGAATACGACATCGCCTTCAATCCCGAAGGGGAACTGTTTACGTATGATGCCGACATGGAATGGGATGTCGGGTCTCCCTGGTACCGTCCGACACGTGTGAATCACGTCACCAGCGGCAGTGAATTCGGCTGGCGTTCCGGAACCGGAAAATGGCCCGATTATTATCCCGACAGTCTGCCTGCGATTGTGAATATCGGACAGGGATCTCCTACCGGGATTGTGTTTGGAACGGGCACGAAGTTTCCGGCAAAGTATCAGGAATCACTGTTCATTTCCGACTGGAGCTACGGCATTATTTATGCCGTGCATATGAAGCCACAAGGAGCCTCTTACGTCGCCACTTATGAAAAGTTTGCTTCTGCGACTCCGTTGCCGGTGACCGATCTGGTTGTGAATCCGGTGGATGGTGCATTTTACTTTACAATTGGTGGAAGAAAAACGCAGTCCGGCTTGTATCGTATTACTTATGCTGGTGATGAATCAACGGCTCCTGCAGAGCCCGCCCCCGGTGAATGGACACGCCTGCGAGAGCTGCGCCGTGATCTGGAAGCCTTTCATGGTCAGCAGGGCGAAATGATCGTCTATTCTGTGTGGCCTTATCTGGGGCATGAAGATCGACACATTCGCTATGCGGCTCGAATTGCCCTCGAACACCAGCCGGTCGAACAATGGCAGAATTGTGTACTGTTGGAAAAAGATCCTGCTACTCTGATTACGGCAGGTATCGCCTTGGCTCGCAATGGAAAACCGGCATTTAAAACACCGTTGCTGAATGCACTGAAAAGCCTTGACTGGAAAACATTAACGGCGACACAGAAGATGGATCTGTTACGGCTCTATCAACTGGTATTTATCCGGTTGGGAAAACCAACAGAAATGGAACGTCAAAACATTTTCGCTCAAATTAATGGTGCCTACCCAGCCCGGAATTCCTTTATGAACCGCGAGTTAAGCCAGGTTCTGGCGTTCCTGGATGCTCCCAAAGTCATCGAGCGAACTTTGGAACTGCAGGAGCATGCTTTGACACAGGAAGAGCAGATCCATTATGCCAAAGTGCTCAGCAGTATTACCGCCGGTTGGAACGATGAACTCCGCAAGAAATACTTTGAGTGGTATCTGAAGGCAACAGCCCACAAAGGGGGTATGTCGTTCAATAAGTTCCTGGTCAATATTCGTGCAGAAGCCATCAAAACGCTGACGGATCAGGAGAAAGAAACACTCAAGCCGATTCTGGATATCAATCTGGAAAAATCGGAACCAATCGCAGAAGGTCCGCCTCGTCCCTTTGTCCAGAAGTGGACTGTCGATGAATTATTAGATGCAGCAAATCACGATAAGGTCCAGCGCAACTTTGAGCGGGGGCGGGAAATGTTTGCCGCCGGTGCCTGTTTCAAATGTCATCGCTTTGCCGGTGAAGGGGGGACGATTGGCCCCGATCTGACGGGAGCCGGAGGACGCTTCAATGCGCAAAACCTGTTAGAATCGATTATAGAACCCTCCAAAGTGATTTCCGACCAGTATGCGTCCACGATGTTTATTCTGGATGATGGCCGAATCGTGAATGGACGCGTCATCAATCTCAACGGTAAAAACATGATGGTGCTGACCGATATGACCAATCCCAGTAATCTGACGAATGTTGATCGGGATACCGTTGAGGAAATGATGCCTTCCAAGTCATCCATGATGCCCACAGGACTCGTGGATACGTTGACCAAAGAAGAAGCGTTGGACTTACTGGCCTATTTGCGATCGGGTGGAAATCCTGATCATGAACTGTTTCAAAAGAAGGACTAGTTCTTCTCTGGATTGTGTTGTGAGAGAGTAAAACTGGTCACGGGGATTAACCTGATTCCTGCGGAACTGATTTGTGTGTCATCAAACATCTTCCGCAGGAAACGCACCCGTTTGCATTGAATCTACAATGCTGAGGTAAGGTTATGCAGTCTGAATCTAAGAGGTATGAAGTACTGCAGCGCAGCTGCCGTTGGTTGATTGTTGTGTCGGCTGTTCTATTGAGCGGTCATGGATTGACAATCGTCTCCCGCGCAGAAAAACCGATAACGCCAACCAGTGATCCCCCGTCCCGAAGAATCTCATTTCTGAAGGACATCCAGCCGATTCTGGCTTCCCGCTGTTTGAAGTGTCATGGTCCTGATGCAGAGAAACGGGAAGCGGAGTTTCGGATCGATACACGGGAGGGTTTGTTTAAAGACTTGGGGGACAAGACAGCTGTCGTTGTACCTCACAATCTGAAATCCAGCGCGTTATTCGAACGGATCACGACTTCCGATGTGGATTTGAGGATGCCTCCCCCCGATTCCAAAATGGAATTGACGAGTGAGCAAATTCAAAAAATTCGACAGTGGATTGAACAGGGGGCAACTTATGAAGAACATTGGGCCTTTAAAAAACCGGTTCGATCTCCGCTGCCCGATGTCAAAGACCAGCAATGGCCACGCAACTCCATCGATTATTTTATTCTGTCACGTCTGGAGCAGGCAGGATTGACTCCGGCTCCCTCGGCAGACCCTTATCAATTGGTCAGACGGGTTTATCTTGATCTGACCGGTCTGCCTCCTACTCCCGAGCAGGCAGACGCCTATGTGAATGATACTCGCGCAGATGCTTACGAACGTCTGGTGGATCAATTACTCGACTCACCACATTACGGAGAGCACTGGGCTCGTTACTGGCTGGATCTGGCCCGTTTCGCCGATACCAACGGTTACGAAAAAGATCGTCCCCGCTCGGTCTGGCCTTATCGTGACTGGGTGATTCAGTCGATCAATGACGATATGAGCTTCCAGCAATTTACAATCGAACAATTTGCGGGCGACTTGCTGCCGGAACCTACGTTGCAACAGAAAATCGCCACGGGTTTTCATCGCAATACACTCTGGAATGAAGAGGGGGGCATTGATGTCGAAGAGTTTCGCTTTGCCTCGATTATCGATCGTGTGAGTACCACCGGAACAATCTGGCTGGGGCTGACGGTCGGTTGTGCCCAGTGTCATACTCATAAGTACGATCCAATTCAGCAGCGCGAGTTTTATCAGTTATTCGCGTTTCTCAATAATGCGGACGAACCAGAATTAACCGTGCCTGATGCCGGCATCACAAAACAGCGTCAGGAAATTCAGCAGCAAATCACCGCTTCGAAAGAGAAACTCAAATCAGAGTGGCTGACGCAGTGTGACAAGAAAACGGAAACAGAAAAACGAGCGCATTTTCAACAGGAATTTCAGGCCTGGATCTCAAAGAACCGCAAACAGGCCCATCACTGGAAGCCCCTGCATGCGACTCAATTAAAAGCTCTGAATCGGGCCACCTTAACTGCGCTGGAAGATGGTTCGGTGCTGGCCAGCGGCGATCGTCCTAATAATGACACCTATATCGCCGCTTATCCCATTCAGGAGTCTCAGCAGGTTACGGCAATCAGGCTGGAAGTACTGCCGCACGACAGTCTGCCTGATCGCGGACCGGGTAGGGCTTCATTTCAGGCGGCCGCCGTTGTGGGGCACAAAGGCGATTTCATGCTCAGTGAATTCGAGGTGAGTCTGAAATCCGGCAGTGACAAGGATGCGAAAATACGGCGACTGATCTTAAAAAATGCGACGGAGGATTTTGCTCCCGAAAATACGTCGGCTGCGAAAACGATAGACGGGACTCTGGATACCGGGTGGAAAATTACGGGACAGATCGGAAAGCCGCATCAATGCGTTTACGAACTGGAACAACCGCTGACGCTGCAGGCGGGTGATCAATTGATTGTGACCTTGAAGCAGCAGTATATTCATGAAATGACGCTCGGCTGCTTTCGGATTTCAGTGACATCTGACAAAAGCCCGGTAGCCGCGTCCGAAGTTCCTGCAGAAATCGAATCAATTCTGCTGTTGCGTGAGGGAGACTGGTCTGTAGAACAGAAAATGCAGGTCGAACAGCATTTTCTGATGACAACTCCGGAACTCAAGGCACAGCAGGAGCAAATTCAAACGCTGCAGAAGTCAATTCCGGAACAGCCAACAACGCTCGTCCTGCAGGAACGTTTGCCACAACATCAACGCGTGACTCGCTTGCACCACCGCGGCGAATATTTAAAACCGGGCGACATCGTTCAGCCGGGCACACTGGGACGGTTTCATACGTTGCCTGAACAGGCTCCGCCGAACCGCTTGACATTGGCACGCTGGCTCGTGGATCCGGAAAATCCGCTTGTCGGAAGAGTGGTCGTCAATCGCTGGTGGCAGGCGTTATTCGGAACGGGCATTGTCAGGACTTCGGAAGATTTCGGGACCCAGGCTTCGCCTCCCACACATCCCGAATTGCTCGATTGGCTGGCAACCGAATTCATTCAGAACGGCTGGTCGCGCAAAAAACTGTTACGTTTGATAGTGACGAGCGCCACATATCGCCAGTCTTCGCACGTCACGCCGGAAAAACTGGCCCGCGATCCGCAGAACAGTCTGTTATCGCGCGGGCCGCGCGTCCGATTGGCTGCTGAAGTTGTCAGAGATTCTGCTCTCACTGCCAGCGGATTGTTGACCCGAAAAATCGGCGGCCCCAGTGTGTTCCCCCCTCAACCGGCAGGAGTGACTGCGTTGTCTTATGGGACTCTGGCCTGGAACGAGAGTACTGGCGCCGATCGTTATCGCCGCGGCCTGTATACATTCATTAAAAGAACAACCCCTTATGCGACGTTTGGTTTGTTTGATGCCCCCAGCCGCGAGGCGTGTGTCGTCAGGCGGAGTCGCAGTAATACGCCGTTGCAGGCACTGACTCTCTTAAATGATGTGGTATTCATGGAAGTAGCAGTCGAACTGGGAAAGAAGACAACCCTGTCAGATGAGCAAAGTCCGCAACAGCGGGCGACAACCTTATTTCGTAGAGTTTTAACCCG
>NZ_CALFPF010000562.1 GCF_937919775.1 uncultured Gimesia sp. | reverse complement strand
GGGCCTGAAAATCAAAAGCCCTGCCCGGTTGTATTGAAGTACGTTCACTCATAACGTTTCTATTCCTATTTTGATCAACGACAGATCATTCACAGTCAGTCAACAAACACAAACTCGTTCATACAAAAAATCAGCTGGCAAAAATCGGCAACGGCCAGTTCACCCGCCTGTGGATTCGCTCCGTAGGATTCTGTCTGATAATGAATAAACTGCAGCATCTGCTGCTGTTCTTCCGGACTGGGTTGCCTGGAAAGCGCGATTGCATAAACGTCGTTGACCGTCTGTTCCAGATTTTTCTGTTTATCGGGGCGAACGCGTTTCGCAAATTCTTCCGCCAATTTGCGAATGAAGGGGGAATTCATCATCGCCAGTGCCTGGGGAGGGACCGTTGTCACATTCCGTTTCCCCACACTTTGAATGGCATCCGGGGCATCGAACAGTTGCAGGATGGGAATTAACTTATCGCGTTTCACGGTCAGGTAAATACTTCGACGTCGATCTTCCTGATTCAGCGTCCCCGGCCCAAACATTTTTTTATCGAGGGTGCCGCTGACGGCCAGCAGATCATCTCGAATCACCTCGGCGTCCATGCGGATCGCAGGACGTCGCCACCACAGATGATTCTCCGGATCATGCTTGAGGCCACTTGCATTGGACTGGCCTGACTGCTGATAGACGGAGCTCATCATAATCAGTTTATGAATCGGCTTCAGATTCCAGTTGCCCTGGATGAGCTGAACCGCGAGATAATCAAGCAGTTCGGGATGAGTCGGACGAAAACCCTGTGTACCAAAATCACTGGGGGTCTCGACAATCCCCCGACCAAAATGATGATGCCACAATCGGTTGACCATCACCCGTGCCAGGAGATGCCCGGCTCCCTGGCTGGTATCTGTCAGCCAGTCCGCAAAAGCAACACGCGGATGGCGCGGCTGGTCTGCTTTTGATGGTTCCAGCAGCCATTGTTTTTCCTGAGACTCACCGGTCATTAAGACCTGCAGAAAACCGGGCGCAGCCAACCCGTTTTTGCGATTGGAATTCCCACGCACCAGATAGTAGACCTTGCGTGTATCCTCTCCAAAATTGTATGTCGCCCCTCCCTTACGGGCAGCAAAGACGGGCAGTAAATCGCGCTGGGGATGCTTTTTCATATTTTCCTGTTCCGCATCATTCAGCGCTGCCCAGCCCGCATCATAGGGGGCATACCATTTTAACAGTTCCTGCTGTTGCGGGTCGGTGCGTTTCTCGTTTGACAATGCAAGAATCGTTTGAATTTCTTTGGGAGGCGTCGTGTCTTTCGCTTTAAAGTAAAATCCAGAGGGGCCGGAGGCATTCACAATTTTGACCAGCAGTTCGTTTTCTCCTGCTTTCAAGGCAAGTGTGACTTTATCCTGATCGGCGGCAGCGCCCCCTGTTACATTTTTCGACAGGACCGATTTACCATTCAACCAGACTTTGATGGCGTCATCTCGACCGAGCGAAATTTCAAGCGGCCCGGCCTGCGGGACCTCGATGGTGCGGAAGAGATAATTGGCTGAATTATCTCCCGTTAATGTGTTGTGAATTTTTCCATCGGTCCAGGTTGGCTGAGGGGTCCACTTTAATAAACCTTTAGAGTAGGTCTTTGTGAGATCCACTTTTTTCTCAGGCTCAAAAGGCTGATTAAACGCCTGCAGGAAGTTCGCCGACTTGAAAGGACCAATCGCATGCCAGTCGCTGAGTTTGGGTTGAATGGACTCTGTCGGCCGCTTTTCCAGCCATTCGGCCAGCTTTGCAGGCAAGCTCTCTTTCTCGTATTTCAGCCGCGCGTCTACAAACGGCTTGTGCGTCACGTCAAAGGCGGCTTTCTCTTTGTTATATTTTTCCGGGTTCAGATCGTGCTGATAATCCTGGAATCCCGTTTCTGCGAAAGCGGCAATCATGCGGTAATAGTCATGGCTGGGAACAGGGTCGAATTTATGATCGTGGCAGCGTGCACACCCCAGTGTCAGACCTAACGTTGCGGTTCCAATGGTGTGAATCAAATCGTCTAACTGTTCGTAGCGGCTGCGTTCCCGCTCTTTTTGTGTCTGCTGCGAGGTAAAAGGGCCCGCTGCTAAAAAACCGGTCGCCGCTTGTGACATATAATCTGTGGGGCCCAACTGATCGCCGGCGATTTGCAGCCGGATAAACTGATCGTAAGGCAGATCTTCATTGAACGCCTTAATCACAAAATCACGAAAGTGATAAGCGGCCGGACGATCTCGATCAAACGCATACCCATTACTCTCGGCAAACCGAGAAAGATCGAGCCAGTGCCGGGCCCAGCGTTCGCCGTAATGCTGGCCCGCCAATAAACGATCAATCAGTTTTTCGTAAGCATCCGGCGATGCATCATTAATAAAAGATTCCACCTCTTGCGGTTCCGGAGGCAGGCCCCAGAGATCAAAATAGACACGCCGGATTAATGTTTGTCGGCTCGCCTGTTCATTGGGAGTAATCCCCTGCGCTTCCTGTTTTGCCAGGATAAATTGATCAACGGGAGTTTTTCCCCAGGTTTTATTTTTGGGTAGCGGAGGCGCTGACTGGTTTAATGGTTGAAAGGACCAGTATTCACGGCCTTTCGCGACATCCATTTTCTCTTTTTGTAATTCAGGCGCTTTGCCGTCGCGTGGATCAGGGGCACCCATTTGAATCCACTGCTCAAAGTCGGCAATGACTTGATCAGACAATTTGTTCTTGGGCGGCATTTCGAAGGACTCATGTCGAATGGCGGCAATCAACAAACTGTTCGCGACATCTCCCGGAATGATACTGGGGCCCGTGTCTCCCCCTTTGAGCATTGCGGCGCTGGAATCCAGTAACAGCTCTCCCTCAAGTTTATCCTTCTTTTTCGCTTCGAGGGAATGACATTCATAACATTCATTCACAAGCACCGGCCTGATTTTCGATTCGAAGAATTCGATACCTTCTCTGGTCGGTTGCGTCTTCTCGGCTGGCTCCGCTGAAAAAACGGGAGGGAGCAACAACATCAGCCCAAAGAGGGAAAAAGAACAGGAGCGCAGCATGTAAATCGTCCATTTATTTCTGAGGCGGGAAAATGATGAGAACCAGGTAATTCAAACGAATTACCTCATCCAGCTGGACAGAACTTCGATGTAGATAACCAAATACATAAGCAAGAGCTTAATTATACCAGTGCTCTGATTCGAAGCAAGGATATACCGCACCTTTGAGCACTTAAAACCCGATTGATGGCGGGAACCGTGATTTCGAGCTCCGGATTCAAACAGACTTCTGAGGGCGGGATTGCGTCAAAAAAGCCGCCAAAATAACCAACTCAATCATTCCCAGATTCATGAGCAGGAAACATACCAAATGTACACAAGCCTCTTCCTCTCAGGCACACACTGTTTGCCGATCATTTTTTATCCTGATCTCCCGTAAAACAGGTCGTTTACTTAACGAGGCGTACGCTTCACTGCTTGTGTATTGAACCTTGTCACCAGAAATCTGATCTACGGGGGACAGACAGCTGGGTGAAATCTGGTCAGAGTTAAACGCTCCCGGACCAGATTAAACCCGCTAAAAGGTCTCCGGCCAGTGCCGGAGGATACTTCCAGATTTCACTGTCGCATTACAACGTGATCATTGATATGATTCGCCCCCTATCGCCTGCGAATTGGCGCCGTTCGTAAAACAGCCACGCCGATTCCCCTGTAGACCCACCAATTGCCCGATGAAATCGCTCGCCATTCATCACTGGCCCGATAGAAAAAAGCGACGGAGAACTCTGTCGTGAATTCGATCGGAGTGCGGATTACAACACGATTACTTAACAGCTAAAACCAACTTTTTTTCGGGATAAATGTTCCGTGTGGTCTCAGAAAATTGCGCAGAGGGCGATCATCGTGGCTGGCTGTATGGCCATGATTTACACTCAGCTTACGATGTCGCCAGCGACGATTGAATTCGCTCGTTCCCTCGGTGCAACGGGTTGGCATATTGGTATTCTCGGCGCATTGCCCACACTGATGCTGTTCATGCAGTTTGTGGCGGCGGTTCTCGCCAATCACCTGCAGTATCGCCGCTGGATCTGGTTCTCTTTCTGTATACTCCAACGCTTGATACTGATTCCCGTTGCGGCTGTCCCCTGGCTTTTTCCCGACATGAGCGATCAGGGGTGGCTGTGGATGTTGATCATTCTCACAGCCCTCAATCATGCGTTGATTCATTTTACCACCCCCTTGTGGCTGTCGTGGATGGGGGATTACCTTCCGCATCTCGGGTTGAACCGTTATTGGGGAATTCGCCAGCTGTGGATGTACTGGAGCGGTGCCATCTCCCTGTTAGGAGGCGCCATCTTTCTGGCGGAAAGCGGTCTGGGCATTCAACAGGGATTCGCAGTTCTGATCTGCATCGGTGCAGCGTTTGGAATCATTGACATTCTCGTCTTTCTCAAGGTGGATGAGCCTCCCGTCACTCAGATGAAAGAACCCAAACTGAGAGAAGTGTTCTCGACCCCGTTCCACGATCAGAATTTTCGGTCGTTTATTTCTTTCACCTGCTTTTGGCATTTTGCAGCCATGCTCGGGGCGCCCTTTATCAGTTATTATCTGCTCGATTATATCGGCATGGACGTCTTTCGCCTGTTACTGCTGTGGACCTGTTCCTGGATCGGAGGTGCCATCTTTTCGAAACGCCTGGGACAAATGGCAGAGCATTTTGGCAATCGACCGATGCTGATTCTTTGTACGGCTTTCAAGTCGACCAATATGATCGGCCTGTTATTCTTGCCTCGCGAACCCACCATTGCGTTCTGGATTATGGTGCCCATTTTTATTGTCGACTCGCTACTCAATGCGGGAATCGCCATTGCGAACAACGGTTTCATGCTCAAAAACTCGCCAGCAGAAAATCGGACGATGTTTATCGCCGCAGGCACTGCGGTCGCGGGTATGGTGGGCGGTCTCACCTCCATCCTCGCCGGCGGTTTTCTGGTGCTTAGTTCCGGGTGGAACGCGTCATTCTGGGGAATGGAATTCAACAATTTTCATGTTCTTTTTGCGACCAGTCTCATCATGCGCCTGGTCGCCGCCGTATTTGCCCGTACCATTCGTGAACCCGAATCTCACTGGACTTCGCAGGTTGTCGTCCAGCTGGTAGGTGTGACCCCCTTTCGCATTCTCCGTTTTCCAGTGGGGTTATATCGCTCCTTTCTCTCTGACGATGACCCGTCCCTTTCCCGAAAAGAGAATCGCGACCGCAATAAGCCTTTGAAACCAGAAGAAAACAAGCGACCAACTTAAGCGGTTACCGGAAGCGAAGGTAAACCACTTTGAAAAATTACCAATCAACTTGCTCCACCTGCGCATCCCCAGCTGCAGTTAAAAACATCTCTTCACGTACGTTGCGTCTGTATTAGAAAATTAATTCATTCATCCAGGTGCATTGAAATCAGCTTTTCTGCAATGCATCCCGGATTTCCGTGAGCAGTTTGATCTCCGCTGAAGGTTCAGCCGGAGCTGCCGGAGCCGCGGCTTCCTGCTTTTCAAATCGAGTCTTAGCGGCATTCATCGCTTTGATTACGATGAAAATCGCAAAGGCAACAATGATAAAGTCGAGCACCACGTTCAGGAATGCACCATAATTAATTGACACGGCTTCGATGGTTTTACCCGCTTCATCGACGCTGGCTTTCTTCAATGTGAGAGCAAGGTTGCTGAAGTCCACCCCGCCGATCAGTAAGCCCACGGGAGGCATAATGATATTGCTGACGAACGAAGTCACAATCTTCCCGAATGCGGCTCCGATGACGATCCCGACAGCCATGTCAACCACATTGCCTTTCATAGCAAATTCTTTAAATTCCTGAATCATGCTCATAAGAGTTCCTTTTCCCAAACTGAATTGAATGTTGAAGTAATTACCGTCGGCGGCAGATCATTCGCCAGGTGACCTTGGAGTAAATCGTGAATCAGACAGGTCGCGTTTCCCATGAAACAGAACACATACTATAAAGATCTGAATTCCGATCAAGGCCTGCTTTCGTGAGCACACCAGAGCGCGTCCCCTTGCACCATAGAGCCGCCCATACAATGCTTCTTGAACCGAATGGCCGTGGAGACGCTACAAAAAACCGGGACACACGCTAATACTTGAACCATAAGACAATCACTCCGCTCGCAAAAAAACAGGCAAACGCCACCAGTTTTAACAGCACACAGAAGATTACCTTACTCCACGTGTTCTTTTTCACTCTGGATTCCCACAAACCAGGCGGAAGCGCCCCGACGGGTCCCGCCAGGAAGGCCCATTCGAAGACGAGACTGAGACGACGGCAGAGCAGGTAATACAGGACGAAGAGAATCAGAAAGCAGCACAAGGGAAAATAATCCTGCCAGAAGGAGGTTGTCTTTACATTACGGAACTGAACCGTCGCGAGGACTGGTTCCAGAGCAATAAACAGACAAAGCGGCCAGGTGAAAACGAATTCCTGCGTCCAGTCACTGATGAAGGTGGTTCCTAAAGCCCCGGTGACGAAAGCCAGAATTCGATAACTGAGTGTCCAGGTCCACAAACGGCGATCAGAACGAACCAGATAAGCCGGGATTGCAGCCAGAATGAAACTGCCCAGCAGCAGTCCCGCCGACCAGCAGAACCAGTCCCATAACCAGGCTTGCGAAGGGATATCAAACGCATATTCCGGCTCCACCGAAAGTATTTGTCCCGCCCAGTCGTAATAGTGGTCCTGTGGAATCTCCTCCAGAGTCAAAGTGGCCGGACCAGCGGGCAGCAAAGCAGGCTCCCCCACATAGATGCAAGCCGCCCGGGACTGATTTCGGACATAGACACAACCACGGTGCAGGATGGGGGGTGTCCAGGTCAACTCGCCTGTCAATACAGAACACCGGGCCAGGATTTCACACTGTTTTGGATTTGCGCGCAGCAACATCAACTCACCACGTTCGTTGAGCAGAATCAATTTTCCATCTGCAACAATCATTCCCGCCTGACCGATTTCGTCAGACGTATCGTTGTTAGATCGCTCCGGACGTCCGGAGCCTTGTTCCCACAATTCCTGACCGGTGAGAAAATCAATGCAACGAAACTTGCCGCGTGACGGTCGTTGTGTTTTTGACTGTTGATCAAAAATATCAAACCCGTAGAGCTGATCGTCGACGAGTACGCTTGAAAGCACATCATTGGATAACGTGCCCGATCGCCAGATCTGTTTGAGGGAACTCTGCTGATTCAAATCGGCCGGCACCTCGAATAATTGTGAACCGGATTTGAACGGCGCGGCAATCCATAAATAGGGCTCACGATAAATGGGCCAGGCGGAATGTTCATCGTAACCTTGCGAAAATTCCAGCTCGATCAACAATTCCCCGGTTTGCAGATCATGGACGACCAGCGAATTCTCCAGATAACCGACGACAAGCTGCCGACCGTTTCTCGTGATCGGCATGGCTGGACTGTAGCTGGCAGGTTGATCGCCCGCAGCCCAGACGGTCTTGCCATCCGACAAATTTAAAGCGACCAGACTCGCGCCTGCCCCTCCCACCGGCAGCAGTACAAGCTCACCCACAACGGTCGGCGAACAGGAATAACCAAAACCGGTCCCCCCCGCGCCTTGAAAATCCGTCACGACATTTCGTGACCAGATTAATTTCCCGGTAACCGCATCCAGACAACCAACCAGCCCGCTCGGCGCTGCAAACAGTAAACGTCCCCCGGCCAGAGTCGGTGTCGCTCGCGGCCCCGGATAAACGCCTGCCAGTTCATAAGGCCAGTCGTAGCGATATTCCCAAAGCGTTTTTCCGGTGCGGGCATCCAGACAATAGACGTATTGCCCCTGCAATGTCTGAGCCTGTGTATAAACCCGATCGCCTTGAGCAACAAACGCCGAATACCCCTGCCCTAAATCTTTGACCCATAGAACTGGCGGCCCGGCCTGCGGCCAGCTCTCGGCCAGATGAATTTCCGGCGAATGCGCATCATAATGCACGCCGCGCACCCCTGGCCAACCCTCTTCTTTCGTCCCCGCCGGCAAGAAAGGATTTTGTTCTTCCGCGCGTGAATGGGGAGGCATGACCGCGATCAGCAAGACCAATAGCGCCAGGCAGCTCAACCCGTGACGCGATCTTCGCCAGTTCTCACACGCTTTCAGTAAGAAAATAAATGTCACAGACGGCCCATCATGAATCAGGGAGCGAAGAAATGTCTGATGCAGGATAAACCACTCTGCCAAAGAAGATCGGCGGCGGCCTTTTGCACTTCACTCAGTATATCCGGGCGGAAGTTGTCTGTCACGAAAAATAGCCTGTGTCCAGGTTTCCTGCCACGTCTCCTGGGGCATTTGGACCGAGTATATTAGAATGAGAGACGCTATGGTTAAATGGGATGCGCTCTAGAACATCATTCTCGCATACGGCAAACTCACCCAGTCGGGTTGTGCATTGCCAAATCACGACTCAATGGACTGCTCAAATACCGTTAACCGGAGTGCCGTCTTTGATTTTGTCGGTGGGGTACATCTCCGCGCGTTTTGTGTTGTATGAAAGGCTGCTGAAGACGGCGAGGCTGCGATCCCGAAACGGCAGGGAGCCGCGGTGGGAACTTATTGCATTTCGAGTTCTTTGTATTTGGCGGCTTTATCAAGCACCGTTCCCCAGACTCGATTGGAGGCCTGATGCCGGGAGGGACCAAAATTAATGATCGGGCCGATTCCCAGATCAAGATTGTTAATCTTCTCCAGCGAGTTGATCACATTTTCGGTCGTCAGCGCTTCACCCGATGCTTCCACTTTTTTCAAACCTTCCACCAGGCACTCTGCCGCAATAAATCCTTCGAGGGAAACAAAACCGGGCTTTGAAAGCGGAAAGTATTTTTTCATGGCAGCGCGGTAGCGTAAAACCCCGGTCGCACTGGAAAGATAATAGGGGACCACCTGTGTGACGATCACTCCTTCCGCATAACCGGGCCCCATTTCTTTGAACTGCTGCGCCAGGAGTTCACTGCCCACGAAAGAAACTGCGGCCGACTGGATGTTGAGTTTGCGATCTTTCAACTGCTGCACGATCAGCGCCGCCGGTTTATAGGTGGCCACCATAATCAGAGCATCGATCCGATCTTTGTTCTTTTCGATTTCATTAACGGCAGTCGCGATCTGCGTGGTATTCCGGTCATAGCCGACGCGGAGAATATTTTCCGGTAGAATATTGTATTTTTCCAGCGCTTTGGCGACACCGGCAAAACCATCATCGCCGAAGGAATCGTTTTGAGCGAAAACGGCAATTTTATCGGGCGCGAGACGTTTCTTCTCCACAAAATAATTGACCATCGCTTCCGTTTCATCAGCATAACTGGCGCGATAATTAAAAACATAGCGGTCCGGGGGATCACGTCTTAATTTTTGCGCGCCGGTGAAAGGAGCAAAAAAGAGATATTGGTTTTCATTGGCATAAGGCACGGTAACTTCCGCAGTAGGCGTACCCACATTACCGACGACGGCAAAAATTTTATCCTCTTCAAAGAGTGTTTGCATATTTCCCAGCGCCTGAGCGGGCTCATAACCGTCATCTTTCACAATCAGTTCAATCTGACGGCCTTTGATCCCCCCTGCCTCATTGACCGATTTGAAACAGGCCTGCATCCCCATCACCATGTTATGGCCCAGCTCCTGATTGGCACCGGTCATGGCAGTCGAGGTGCCTAACAGAATTTTGTCCGCAGTAATCCCTTGAGCCATTTGCTGAGGCTGCGCACTTTTTTCGTGTTTGCCGTCTTTGTCAGGATGCCCTTTTCCATTCCAGGTAAAATAGGAAACCGAAGTCAGCAGCACCAGGATCATCGGGAAGAAGACCGTGTTGAAACTGAGTCCGCGCCGCCGACGTTTAGCCGGGACGCGAGCCTGTGAACCTGCGAGTTCTTCCTGACTGAGAACTTGTGTGGCATCCAGTTTCTCTAATTCGGAGATTAAGGATTTTAAATCGGTCAGCATTTCCTCGGCGGCCTGATATCGGTCTTCCGGCTTCTTGGCCATCGCCTTGGCGATGATCGCGGCACACTTATCGGGAATTCGGGAATTCACAGCGCGCGGATCAAGCACCTCGGCATGACAGTGCGCATACATGATCTGCACAATGCTGCCCGCATCCTCATAAGGATGATCGCCTGTCAGTAAGGTGTAGTAGGTTGCCCCCAGAGAATAGATGTCGCTGCGGTTATCAACGGGTTTTGATTCACACTGTTCGGGACTCATGAAGTAAGGCGTCCCGATTAACTGCCCGTCCTGAGTCAGTTGCTGCGACTGCTGGACGACGCCTTTGGCCAATCCAAAGTCAGCCACCTTGATCGTGCCGTGTTTTGACTGCAGCAGGTTGCCCGGTTTAATGTCCCGGTGTATGAGCCCGGAAGAATGTGCCACCATCAGCCCTTCACAGGCGTCTGCAATAATGCGTGTGGATTCCAGGGGAGAATAGGGACCAATCTGTTCCAGATGATCGTCGGTACTTCCCCCGGTCATCAGTTCCATCACAATATAATGGATGTCGTCCTGCTCTCCAATTTCGTGAATCGAAACCACATGCGGATGAGCCAACCGGCCGGCCGCCTTGGCTTCCGCCAGAAATCGGTCGAGCATCTTTTTGTCGGAAGCCAGTTCTGCGGGCAGCAATTTGATTGCCACATCCCGCTCGATGGTCGAGTCATGCGCCTGATAGACAACCCCCATCCCCCCCTGGCCCAACAGTCCCGTGATCTGATACTTCCCTACGGAACGGCCGATCCAGGCTGCCGCTTTTGCAGCGGAGGGACCGCTGGTCTGCCGGGGAGATTCGCCAGCTCCGCTGTCGATCCCGATCATCGTTTTATCTATCTGGTTAATATTAATGGGCGGAAATTCGTCGACGGTCTCTTCATCACCCGTTCGATTATTAAAACCTTCGTCTGACACTGGTCAGTTCCCTCAAATCGATTGTCTCATAGATTCAAACGGCAGCCCGATAACGGACAGGCTTTCTTGCTTGCCACTTTTCCCGACTGCCCGAAAATAACATTGTCTGGCTCAAAACTCATTCAAAAACAAGCAAAACCGGCCAACACGATTCATTATCCCGCCGCTAAAACAAGGTTTTTATAGATATACAGAATCATCGTTCATAA
>NZ_CALFPF010000561.1 GCF_937919775.1 uncultured Gimesia sp. | reverse complement strand
CCACTCAATCATTACTTAGATCACCAATGATCCCTAGAAATACATCATGGAGGAAATGTATGAGCCGCATTGCTCATCTTGCTTTAATCCTGTTGATTGGAATCTCGCTCCCCGAAACAGTGACTGCTGAAGATTCTACAGCCCCCAATATTTCATTAGTCCAGATCAATGCCGAGGGCATGATCGCCGATCTGAAATATCTGGTTCTGGACCTTGCTGACGACAAAAAAGGCTGGAGTAATCTTGATGAATTGCTCCCCACATTCCTCGAAGGGATTGATAAACAACGCCCAATGAGAGTGGATATTCTGCTTGGGGAAAACCAGAAGGAACGTTATCGGTTAATTCTCCCCGTCAGTGACCTGGGAATGTTTCGAGAAGCCTTGGAAGTTTTCGAAATCACTGTAAAAAAGCAGAGAAACGGGCCTTATCTATTAGGCAACCTTTTTGTAGGGTTTATGAAATACCTGCCAGACGAAAAGTATGTCGTTATTTCTGAAAAACTGTCTGAAGTAGACGAGATCAAAGATCCACTCAAACGAGTTCAGGAACTTTTGAATCAAAAATTCGATTTCAGCGCACTGATCACCAACGAAAAAGAAGGGGTCGATGCACGTAAAAAATCGATGGAGAATACCCGCAAACAATTACTTGCTGCGGTTAAGAAAAAACGGGATGAAACGGAAAATGCGTATGAACTCAGAAAACTCGCCTTTGCTCACCAGATGGATGAACTGGAGCGATTATTTGCAGAGTCCCAAAAAATGGTCATTGGCTGGACGACTGATGCCACAGCAAATGAGGGGCGACTCGAATTTACGTTAAAAGCCATCGAAGGCACCTCTCTGGACAACAGTATTAAGCAATTTGCCACTAAACCAAGCTATTTTGCAAACGTCCCGGTCAAACAAGATGGAATTCTCAATGGCAGAATTAATCATCCCGTGGATGAGATGCGAAAAGCAAATATCACTGCTTTTTACAAACTACTCCTGCCATCGTTAAAAAATCGCATCGCAGATGACAAAAAACTGACAGAGGAACAAAAAACCGCAAGTAGCAAAGTGGCCGAGCTGATTATTCAGATGCTTGATGCAGGAATAAAAGCTTCTGTGATTGATGGTTTTATCGATTCGAATCCTGTGGCTGATGGCAAATACGTCATGTTGGGAGGAATTCGATCAACGGATGGAGCCAAGCTTAGAGAAATTGTTGAGCTACTTCCTAAAGTCCTGATCGGACAAACGGTTGAGCTTGATTTCGTTAAGGAAGCTGGCCTGAATATCCACAAAATCAATATCCGAGCACAGCAACAAGCTGGTTTTGATGAACTATTTGGAACCGGCGAAGCCTTATATGCTGGAAGCACTCCCGATGCGCTCTGGATGGCTGCTGGCCCTGATGCAGTCGAACGCATCAAAGCAGCTGTCAAAATGGTCTCCGAAGCTCCTCCCGAAAAAGTCAGTCCCAATGTGATTGAACTAAATGTGAAGTCACTTCCCTGGCTGAAACTGATGGACAAACTGCGGGAAAAAAAAGGAAATCAGGAAATACGTGATCTGGCATTAAAATCTCTCACCAGCACCGATGACACTTTCACATTTGTGATGAAGAGAGAAGGGGATTCCATTGATGGAAAAGCAAAACTTGATAAAGGGATTTTAAGATTCATTGGCAATATCATTGCCAAGTTTTCAAAAGAAACTCTGTAACACATTTCTGAAATCAGATATAGCAAAACCGCACAGACTGCAGTCTGTGCGGTTTTTTTATTCGCCCGAATTTTTGTTTCTGCTGACCTCAAGTTGCAAAGCCAACGAGCAACTTATCCCACTTGGCAAGTGAATAACTTTATTCCCAATCTTCCATCAGTTCCTGCAGTTGCTCTTCTTCAGTTTGATCCAGAGACAGATCCACAAGTTGATCTTCGACAGAATTGGAATGATTCACATTAAGAGCACGATGTTCATTAATCTGCTCATGAGCGATTGGTGCCTGCGCAGTTGCCATTGGAACTGCAGTTGGTCTCTTGGAAGAATTGGGAGTATTCGCACCTCTGAAAAAACCAGGTTGGGCAAATTTCCGCACTTTGTCCAGAAACTCCGACTTGGAAAAACTGGTCTTAATAATGTAATCATTTGCACCACCCTGGATCGCAGCAACGACGGTTTCCTTGCTTGCATCGGATGTCAACATGATAATTTTCGTCTGACTGAGCATCGGATGCGAGCGAAAAGCTTTCAACGTCTGTAATCCATCCCACACAGCCATCTGCACATCCACAATAGCGATGTCCGGTGGGTATTCCAATGCTTTATAAAATCCCTGTGAGCCATCACTGGCAACAGAAACAATGTATTCGCTCCGTAAAAATGAAACCATCAGATTTCGAAAGAGCGGATCATCGTCAATAACCAGGACACGGGCATTTGATTTTTCTGATGCATTTAGCATGAGAGGAGCCTACTACTAAAAATAAAATCGTAACTTAAGATTTACTGGAAGGATGAATTGAATCAAAGACTTCATTTAAAACAAGCAGCATCTCCTGGGAGCGATTATCCAATCCCATATTTTCAGGTACCTTATATTTCTTCTCAGTTTGTGATAGTTCCAGATCTGATTCCACTAATAGCTCTGCGTTGCTCATGGCAAGTTCTCTCAACTGTTCTGACAATCCCAAGTTGTAAAGGACCAAATCACAAAATCGTCCAAGTGATGTCCGTTGCTAAAAAGTAGGTCAACTTTAAACGCAGGGCCAATTTTTCTGGGAAAAATGGCTTAGAAAAGAGATTGCTTAACATAGGTATTCCACCCAGTCAGCAAAATCCGAACAGTATGCGAAACTGGCAAAATTACTGGTTCGATCGAAATTGACGAAACTACTTGCTATCAAACTTAATCGTTCCATCCCAGTCAACGGGAGCGACCCTGTTCGTTCGAGCAATTTGCAATGCAAGGAAATCCTGTGCACGGTCAGATGGGGGAATCGCATGCAGCAATCGAAATGATTCTTCCCATTGCCCCCGGATAAAATAATCTACGGCAGTTTCGTAACACGCAACCTGCTCATCAGTGAGAGTTTCTGATTGTGATTCCGGCGGAAGAAGCTCACTAACGATAACGGGTTTTTCCATCCCGTAAGGCAGGATCTGAGCGAGCTTACGAACCCGACCTTCCTGCCGATCCATTTTATCTCTTACAATCTGCGCTGTCGCTTCATCCATTAAAACCGGAACTCGCAGATGTTTCGTCAATCCCTCCAGACGACTGGCCAGGTTGACGACCGGCCCGAACACCGTTACCTTAACCTGATCACTCGTTCCGATTTTACCTGCCACCGCTCTCCCATGTGCTATACCGATCCCCATCCGAAAATCACAGAGCGGATGATCTGATTGTAATTTTATCTGCTCGAAGGCAGCACGGATCGCCAAAGCAGCGCGACAGGCATCCAGGGGTGCCAAATCGGATGAGAAAGGCCACCCCCAGAATCCCAATGCAGCATCGCCCTGAAAATCACCAGTCACACCTCCAAATTCAAGGATGTGTGACGTCATGATTCCTAAAGCCTGACTGACTCTGCCCAGCAAGCCAATTAAATCTCCGGATGAATCTTCTGCATGCTGGCTGAAACCTCTCAGATCGCAAAACAAAACAGTGACATCACATTCCCTGGGTTCCAGGATCTCCGTATTCAGGTTATCTCCAATGGCAGCCAGAATGGGAGGCGCAAAAAATTGCCTGAGCCCAGCCTGTTGCCTTTCCAGTTGATTCAGACGCCTCACCGATTTGACAATGGATGCAACAAGTTCTGTAAATTTCACATCCGCCTGCAGATCGATTCCACCAGCCCCCTGTGGAACAGTCAACTGAAAAGGATGATTCAGTTCCCCTGCAACATACAGCCCCCACGTGCCAGAACTTCCATCCTCGATCGGAGTACAAAAAGCCCAGTCAAATTCGGCAACCACAGTATAATCTTCCTGATGTTGTAATTCATCTTTGGCAGCCCAGACGTGCAAAACCGTCCGTCTGCTTTTTTTCACCGCTTCCAGAACCAGCCGCCCACTGGGGCGAAATCCCCCCTGGGTCTGGCGTCTGCGTTCCCAGAATGGCACCTCAACCCGGTCATCATCATTTAGACGGACAACGGCCACAGCGTCTGCATGCTTCACCCCGGACAATAACATGGTCACCAGACGATGAAACAAATCGGCATCATTCCTCGCATCCAGAATCAATTCAGGTAAATGTGCCAACACATCGATTCTCTGGTCAGCGTCGCGATACCTGACCTTTAATAGCTCGTTTGGTTTGAATGTCACTTCTTCCAATGGTGATTCGCGAGGCGAAGAAAAGCTGGAAAGCGATTCAACCAATTGAAATGATGTTGAACCTATGACAAACGCGTTTCCCGGTTCAATCAGAAATTCATCCTGTTCGCTCCCGGCTAAAAAGATATGGTTCTCAGCCGTAGACAATTTCTTAACGGAAACCTGTTTCTGTTGTACCGTCAAAACCGCGTGTTTTCGTGAAATCCGATCGTCCCAGGGAACCGGGATATCAGCATCATGCGACCTCCCCAGAATTAGTTCCTGGCTATTCTGCAGACTGATTCTGCTGGAATTCTGTGGATTTGATCCGTATATCATTAATTCCAACAAAAAAATCTCCCGTTTTTGATAAAACTGCGATTTCAAATTCTCAGTAATTTTCAGACCCACTTGCTGAACTCAAGCCATGATCAGAACGCTTTTCAGACTGATGACGAGACCAGTCCCAGACACGTCGTTCTGTCAAAACCTTCATCACAAAATACCAGACCGTAAATATCAAAAGGCAACTCGTGACTAACACGATTAAACCATATTGGATGAGCCAGTCACGCATTTCCGCAACAGGACGCAGCGCCATACTGCGCCGTTCCTGAACAACGGCAGTCCAGCCAGTCGTACCAATCGGAGAAAAAGCGGCCAGCCAGATGTTGTCCTGACTGCCATCCGAAAGTACTGCTTCGACAGGATCATGATAATCGCTCACAACAGCCGGCAAGGGTCCCAACAGATTCTTTTTCTCTGCTAACTCGAATGATTGCAATTGAGCAAAATGCCTGTCCTTAAGCACTAATCGATCCACTACTTCCCGGCTCATACTCTGTAAATTATCTGCCGTCATTCTCGGATGGGCCAGCACTTTCCCGTCCCGATTATCGATCAAGGCGATCTTGCGATCCCCAATTTTTTCAGAATTTCCACGGATACTTTCGTCATAACCTTTAAGCAACTGATCCAGGTGTGTTGTCCTGGCTAAAACTCCTAACACTTTTTCGTGTTTCGAATCCCACACTGGTACGGCAACAGCCACCATCCATTGATGGGTCGCATCACTCTTGAAAACCTGGCAAATATAGGGGCTTGTGATTGGCTTGATGGATTCGGGAGCCTCGCCTTTTTCGTACTCCTTACCATGTCCATGAAAATAATCACGATAGGAAAAATCCTGTCCGCTTGTTGGTCCGGGTGGATCGCGCCAGATTTGTATCCCTTCGGTATTGGTAATAAACCAACTCGTATCCTTCTCTCGATTTAAGTCTGATCGCTTCTTGTCAACTAATTCTTTTTCATGCTTCAGAAATTCAGTCAGCTCCAACGCAGGCGGGTACTTCTGTTCTTTCATCAATTCCCGTAATAACTCGCTGGAAGAAAGTTCCACGAGTTGATCCAGACGATCTTCCAGTTCATGCTCCACATTTTGCGATAATAATTTGGCAGAAATGGAATCGCTTTTGAGAGCCCGTTCTGTCAGATTTTCCCGAAATTTATGAACCATCTGATTGACGGCTGCGCCCGCAACCGGGATTAAACCAATGATCAACAGGAGCGGACCGATAATCCCGATCGCAATCAGCGGTCTCCTGGCCCGTTGATGTTCTCTTTGCAGCAAGCTTGTCAGTACGGCCTGGGCATTGGGGAAGCGTTTTTGAGGATCTGTTTCCAGGCATCGATCAACAATTTCAACCAAACGTCGATCCACGCCGGAAACTTTGCGATGTTCTGCAGGGCGGGGTGAGTTCCGAATTAAGTCTCGATATGCCTTCAGCTTCTCTTCGAGCGTGTTTAAGTTTCGAATGGACTGTTCATTTTCCGCAGTCCGATAGGGGGCCTTTCCGCACAACATGTGATAAAGTAAAGCCCCCAGGGCATAAACGTCCCAGCGCGAATCAGGTACAGCCTGGAGATCAGCCTGCTCGGGAGCCATGTAATACAATGTTCCCAGAGACGGGCTTTGTTCGCTTGAAAGCCGGGATTGGCCGAAATCGCATAATCTCGGTTCAAAATTGGCATCGAGCAGAATATTGGCAGGTTTCAAATCGCAATGTAAAATGCCACGTCCATGCGCGTGTACCAATGCCAGCAATACCGTTTTGGCAATCCGAACTGCTTCAGAGACGGGCAGGGGGCCTGCTTCCAGAAACGATGATAAAGAACCATTCTCCAGGTATTCCATCATGTAGTAGGGGGGATCACTATTCCATCCAACCCCTTGTAAACTGATAATATGTCGAGATGTGTAGAGTTCTGCCAGTTTCTCTACTTCGCGACTCAAGAGTGACCAGTCCAGACCACGCCGATAAGTGTAAAACTTGATCGCGACATATTTCCCGGTATTTTCTTCCTGAGCCAGCCACACAGAGCCATAAGATCCTTCTCCCAGCGACCGGATGATAATATATCCGGGTATTTTTGCTGGTAGAGAAAGACGATCTTTGCTCAAATGAGCGGCATAAGATCTTTCATCAGGTGATTGTTTCAGAGTTTTTTCAGGGGAATCTTCAGCACAGGGTCCAGAACCCTGGCAGCCCCCTTCTGAAGGTGGACGACCATCAGCCGGCTGAGCCTTCTCTTCAGGTTCCGATTTATTCATAGAAAATCATCTTTAATAAATGCTCTGGGAAGAAAATTCTACTCTCTGTTTCCAGCTGATAACCCCTCTCGATACTCTCAGTATTCTATGCAATCGGCGTCCCACCCTCAATGATTAATGTCAGAACGTAACTTATTGATTTTCAAGGTTTTTCTCCCTTAAAGCACAACAAAATTCAGGCACTTTGTTAGTTGTGAATTATCGGGAATCTAGCTACAATTTGAGGATAGTTTAGAGACCTGAATTCTGTAGCGTTTAACTGATTTTTCAACCTCTGTTTTGACAATAAATAGCCTGCTCGATGCAGAGTATTTCTCAATTAAACAGCAAGGAAACCGGCATTCCTGTCAACACAACCGAATAGTTTCCTCATCGTCTGAATTGGCTACCTACGTCTTCAATGGTTATGAATCATAGAGACAACTCACTTTTAAAGCCAAGTTCAATTATAGAAGTGAGATAGATTATCATTAGTTGAATTCCTTAAGGAGAACAAGGATTGGCTAGCGACAACGGCGAAGAGCCGAAAATCCGAGAGAATATCAAGTACCTGGACATCCAGGATGAGATGCGCGACAGTTACCTTACTTACGCCATGAGTGTCATTATCAGCCGGGCGCTGCCTGATGCACGCGACGGCTTGAAGCCATCTCAACGCCGAATTCTTGTAGCAATGAACGATTTAAATCTGGGAGCCAGTTCATCCCGGGTAAAATGCGCAAAGATTTCCGGCGACACAAGTGGTAACTATCACCCGCACGGGGATGGTTCCATTTACCCGACATTAGTACGTCTGGGACAAGAATGGGTGATGCGCAATGTCCTCATTGATAAACAGGGGAACTTCGGGTCCCTGGCAGGCTTACCTCCTGCCGCCATGCGTTATACGGAAGCCAGGCTGTCCCCGGTTGCCGCAGAAATGCTGGATGATATCAATCGAAACACGGTTGATTTTGTTCCCACTTACGACCAGCGAAATAACGAACCCGTTGTTCTGCCCTCTAAATTCCCCAACTTACTGGTCAACGGATCAAGCGGAATCGCAGTCGGGATGGCAACCAGCATTCCTCCACAGAACATGGGAGAAGTCTGTGAAGCTGTCATACTGTTGATTGATAATCCCGATGCCACCATAGACGACATTCTGCAGGTCATGCCGGGCCCGGACTTTCCCACGGGGGGCATTATTTGCGGTCGCTATGGAATTCGCAAGGGTTATGCTACCGGTCGCTCTACAATTACGCTTCGCGCCCGAACCCACTTTGAAACTGAAAAACAGTCCGATGTGATCGTCGTTACAGAAATCCCCTACATGGAAACGCGCGACCGCATCCGGGAAAAGCTGGAAACGCTGGTACGGGACGACCGCGTCAAAGGGATCTCGCGGATTGTCGACCTGACCGACAGAAATGTCCCCCCCTGGCAAGTTCATCTTCAGATCATTCTGAAGCGGGATGCCGACAAAGAGGTTGTCCAGGCCCAGCTGTTTAAGTTTTCTCCTCTGCAAAGCACTTTCAGTGTAATTCTGTTGGCACTGGTCGGAAACCGTCCGGAAACACTGTCCATCAAGGAATTAATTCAACAGTTTCTGCTGCACCGGATCGATGTCATCCGCCGCCGAACCGAGTTCCTGCTTGCCGAAGCCCGCAAGAGAAAACACACCGTCGAAGGTTTGATGATTGCTCAGATCGATATCGACCAGGTCATTAAAACCATTCGCAGTTCACCAAGCAGAGCTGAAGCCAAAATCAGCCTGCAGGGGATGCAGGTTGATGGTAAACTGATCGAGCGGGCGCTGGGTGAAGATGGATTCAAGGAATACCAGAACGAACAGGGAGTTCACGAATATTATTCGTTATCTGCCAACCAGGCCGAAGCCATTGTCTCCATGCAATTGGGTTCTCTGGCAAACCTGGAACGGGAAAAACTGAGCGACGAACATAAGCAATTGCTCAAAGCCATCGGAGAATATCTGCACCTTCTATCCGATGAAGATCACATCCGCGCCATGATTCGCGATGATATGCTCCACCTCAAGCAGAAGTACTCAGATAAACGTCGAACTGATATTTCCGAAGACGAACTGATCGACGTGAACCGGGATGACTTAATTACAGAAGAGCCCATGGTCGTGACACTTTCACAGCGTGGTTATATCAAGCGAACCCAATTGAATACGTATCAGGCACAAAATCGGGGTGGTAAAGGGATTAAAGGCGTTAAAACGGACGATGAAGATCCGATTGAGCACTTATTCGTTTCCAGTACCCACTCCTACCTGCTGTTTATCACTAATCGGGGACGCGTCTATTGGCAAAAGGTCTATGACCTGCCACTCCAAGGCCGTACAGCCAAGGGCAGGGCGCTGGTAAACCTGCTCTCGCTTCAGGAAGATGAAACCGTATCCAATTGTGTCGCAGTGCGTGAATTTGATGAAGAACGTTTCCTGGTGATGGCAACCCGTAAAGGGATTATCAAGAAGTCACCGCTCTCAGCATATAGTCGCGTACAGAAAGGCGGTATCATTGCGATCAAGCTGGATGATGACGACGAACTCGTCGAAGCGTTGATCGTTTCTCCTGGAGAAGACCTGTTACTTGCGACCTCAGATGGGATGGCCATTCGCTTCGCACAATCTGACGCCCGCAGCATGGGACGCAACACGCGCGGCGTCAAAGGGATCAAGCTCTCCAAAGGGGGCCATGTTATCGGTATGGTGATTGCCAACCCTGATACCTGCCTGTTGACCGTTTGCGAAAACGGGTTCGGTAAGCGAACTCCTTTTGGATTTATTCCCAGTAATCCAGATTCAGAAGAAGATTCGACAGAAACTCTTGAGGATGATTCACTTGAACCAGACGAAGAACTCTCCTCAAGCGAGACCGACGTGGAGGAAACTTCTGATGAAGAACAGGAAACACGTAGTGGAATGCATTACCGCCGTCAAAGACGGGGGGGCAAAGGAATTCGAGATATACGCACCTCTGCTCGAAATGGTCAAGCCGTTGATATTATCCCTGTTGCCGAAGACGATGAAGTACTGATGGTTACAAAAAATGGGATCATCCAGCGCGTTCGAGGTCGTGAAATCAGCCAGGTCGGCCGCAATACGCAAGGAGTACGTGTCATTAAACTGGACAAGAATGACAAGCTCGTCTCATTAGCTCGAATTCCGGCTGAAATCGTCGATGACAGCGAAAGTGAGGAAACAGTAAATCCGGCAAATACTACCAGTCAGGATTTGACAGAAAATACAATAGTCGAAGATACAAAATTAGATAACGACTCAACATCAGACCAAGAATAATTTTTGCAAAAACATAAGAAAGCGATCAGTTTAAAAATTTCTGATCTCATAAGAATGGAGACTTAAATGAAGCAAATCTTAGTGACTGGCGGGTGTGGATTTATCGGATCAAATTTTATCCGATATCAGCTCTCTGAGTACCCTGAAATTTCCATTACGAACCTCGATAAATTAACTTATGCCGGCAATCTGGAGAACTTGAAAGAGTTTGAGTTGCACAAAGGTTACAAGTTTGTCAAGGGAGATATCGCGGATCAAGGCTTTGTTGACTCGCTAATGAAATCGACAGAGTTTGATGCGGTGATTCACTTCGCCGCTGAGTCGCATGTCGACCGCAGCATTCTTGATTCCGGTCCTTTTATCCAGACCAATATTGTCGGAACTCAGATTCTGCTGGATGCCTCTCGCGAGCACCAAATTAATCGCTTCGTTCAGGTGTCAACCGATGAAGTTTATGGCAGCTTGGGACCGGAAGGGTTATTTACTGAAGAGACTCCGATTGCCCCCAACAGTCCCTATTCCGCTTCAAAAGCCTCAGCAGACCTGCTGGTTCGCAGTTATGTCAAAACATTTGATTTTCCCGCCATCATCACCCGGTGCTCGAATAATTACGGTCCTTATCAGTTCCCGGAAAAATTGATCCCACTGTTTATTTCCAACGCGCTGGAAGATAAACCACTGCCGATTTATGGAGCAGGCACAAACGTTCGCGACTGGATTCACGTCCTTGACCATTGCCGCGGTATTGATGCCGCTTTAAGAAAAGGAAAAGTGGGTCAGATTTATAACTTCGGCGGTAATTCAGAGATGCAGAATATCGAGATCACCCGCTTACTGCTCAAATTACTCGGAAAACCAGAAAGCTTAATGAAATATGTTACAGACCGTCCAGGCCATGATTTACGTTATGCCA
>NZ_CALFPF010000560.1 GCF_937919775.1 uncultured Gimesia sp. | reverse complement strand
TGAAATCATTCGCTCGCAGTTGATGGAACTTGTTAAAAGTCTGGATAAACGATACGGAATCACCATCAACTGCGTTATGGATGTGATTGACTGGGAACAGGAACGAGTTTTACCATTGTTGAATACCGGCATATCAACTGCCGAAAGTGGAAAGATATTTCGCACCTGGAACGATGCATCACCACAGAAGTATGTCATCAATGGTGAAATACATGTCGTTCCTCAAGACTACTGTCCAAGCTGATGGAGCGACTGGGGTTTCAAATGGAAAGACCGCTCCTGCCCGGAATGCGGGATTAAATTCGGAGAGCAATGTAAAATCCTGCTCGATTCTGATGTATGCCCCTACTGCACAGCGGGAAAAATCTCGATGACATGTCCCGTCTGCGATAAGTGCGGATTTAAGATCGATCCCACTTGTGTTGTCTGGGGATTGGAACAGAAACAGCACAACCCGCTCGTCTTCCCGGTCGCACACTTATTTTGGTTCCAGAGCTTTCAGAAGGGCGGCGGCAATCGCCTGCATTCCTCGATCGCCGGGATGGGCGGCGACTCCGGCGTGCGGAATGTCACGTTCCGAGCGGGCGTAGTTTGCTTCATCTTTGCCGAGACCGCTGATATCGACAAACATCCCGCCGGCTTTTTGACAGGCCTGACGCAGCGCTTCGTCTTTCGCGGGATTGGGCCAGAAGCAACTCCGCACGATGATCGTCGGCTGGTTGTCCGTCTGCAGTTCTTTGAGCAGTTTTTCGACGCTGGCCTGAAACTGCGCTTTCGCCTCCTCTGACTCCAGCTTCGGCACATTCTCTCCAATCGCGACCACGACCAGATCGGGCTTAAAAGCGAAGGCGTCCTGCAGGTTTTCTTTCAGGTCATATGTGGCGTATTGCCGCTCAAAAGCAGCGATGTTTTTTGCCAGCGCTTTCGGCGTCATGCCTGACGATTTGGCGAGCGAACGCATCACAACGTGGACATAATCCTTTTCCAATGCACTCGCCGCCATCCCCCAGTTGCCTTCCCAGCCAATCTTCTGCGACGGCCCGTGCAGCGTAATACTGTTACCCAGGAACAATATTTTCTCAAACCGGGGCGCGGCTTTTGACTCTTCCGCCTGGATCATTGTGCCAAGGGTTCCGATGGCAACAATGAAGACCAAGGCAAGGCCGAGCAATCCAGGCTGGCGAGTTCTGGCAGGCGTGTATTTCCTCATGATGCGGGTCTCTCTACTCTCTTATTGACGAGGTTCAATAATCAATCACTGATACGAAAGCTCCAAGGCACTCTGCCTGGCAGTGGCTGTCCAATCGCAGGGGGAAAACGAAACAAGGTTCAGAGCAGGCAGACTTCCGGAAGCCACCTGCGACAGCCCCCGGAAAGACACCTGCATTCGTCTAGTCTTTCTCAGCCAGATTCTTTTTGAAGAACGCAATCGTCCGCTCCCAGGCCTGCTTCGCAGCGGCTTCGTCGTAGCGGGGAGTGGTATCGTTGTGGAAACCATGATTTGTGCCTTCATACACAAAAGCCTCGAATGTGTTGCCATTCTTTTTGAGCGCCGCTTCAAACGGACCGGCCCCCTCCATGATGCGTTTGTCGAGCGAAGCATTCTGGATCATCAGAGGTGCTTTGATTTTAGGCACATCCGCAAGCTCCGGCTGACGCCCATAAAAGGGAACGCCGGCGTCGATCACGTCGGGAATCTGTATCGCAAGCTGGTAGACGACACCGCCCCCGAAGCAAAATCCCACTGCCCCGAGCTTGCCGGTCGAAAGCGGATGTGTATCAAGAAACTTTGCCGCGGCGATGAAATCCTGCATCATCTTGTCGCGATCAAGTTTGGCCTGCATGGCGCGACCGTCATCATCGTTGCCGGGATAACCGCCGAGCGGAGTCAACGCATCCGGCGCAAAGGCCACAAAACCGCTGACAGCAAGCCGCCGCACCACATCGGCGATATACGGATTCAATCCACGATTTTCATGGATGACCAGCACAGCGGGAAACTTCTTCCCTTTCGCCGGCCAGGCCAGCAGGCCTTTCATCTCGCCGTTCCCCTCGGGCGACTTGTAGGTCACCGTTTCTGTCTTGATGCGGGGATCATCGGCTTTGACCTGCTCTGCCCAAGCATAGTTGGGACTGAGACTGGCCAGCAGAGATTCCACCGTCATCCCCCCCGCAGCGAAGAGACCGAGCCGCTTAATGTAATCCCGCCGGTTGAGTCGTCCGTGCGCGTAATCGTCGTACAGATCCAGAACTTCCTGATCAAATTGCGATGCTTCTTTACGTTCCATAAGGGGCCTCTTTCATAATGCATTTTTTTGTAACTGGTTTCCCTGCGCGCGAAACCGGATGAAGCAAACCCGGCGACTGTGTAGCGCCGGGGCATTCCTGTTTTACAAAGAGTTGACATTTCTCCGAGTCATTTGCATTCATTATAAAGACCTGACCATCAAGTGGAAACGATTTTTCATAGAATGCCGCTGCTGCTCTCCAGACAGCCAGCAGAAACGAGATCGCGAATGAATCATCAAAAAGACCTGCCCCACTTTACTCTTTTCAGCAGGTCGCCGATTGATAGCGAACTTGAATCAGTCGCATCACCGTGTAAAATCAAACCAGAATTCATAAAAGGGAGCGATACCCGTTCCCGTTTTCGGTGTTGAATGGATGTCTTTCGATGCTCTCAGATCAGCGATCAGATCTCTGCAAAACACAATCACTGTCGACACACAGCCGCTTTGAGAGTGGCTTCGTTGAGAAGGATGAAATGATGAAGTTTCTGCCATTCTGTCTGGTTCTGGCGGCCTGTATCCTGTTTTTCGAAAACAATCCTGTGCAGGCAGAACCATACGATCCGCTGAAAATCAGTGACAGCCCTGCTCCACAACCCGTCGACATCACGATGCAGGATCAGAACCGTAAGCGGGACATTCCCCTGCGACTTTATTTACCCGAACAGAAACAGGCCGCCCCGGTCATTTTATTCAGCCACGGACTGGGAGGTTCAAGGAACGGTTGCCGTTATCTGGGAGAACACTGGTCGAAGCGTGGTTATGTCGTCGTCTTTTTGCAACACGCCGGCAGCGATGAAGCGGTCTGGAAAGAGGCGGCCCTGCGAGAGCGGCTCAAGGCTTTGAAATCTGCAACCACTCTGCAGAATACGATGGACCGTTATCAGGATGTCTCAGCCGTGCTGGATCAGCTCGCCAGCTGGAATACCGATGCGCAACATCCGTTCCACAAAAAGCTGGACCTGCAACACATCGGCATGTCGGGCCATTCGTTCGGAGCGGTCACAACACAGGGAGTCAGCGGACAGACATGGCGGATCGTGGGGCAGCGGTTTACAGAGCCGCGCATCAAGGCGGCAGTCATGTTCAGCCCCAGCACTCAAGGCCGGTCTGATCCCGCTCAGTCGTTTGGTCAGGTTTCCATTCCCTGGATGCTGCTGACCGGCACCAAAGACACATCCCCCATCAACGACACCACGGTGGAAGATCGCCGCAAAGTGTATCCGGGCCTGCCAGACACGATCGACAAATACGAACTGGTTCTGTTTGACGCCCTGCACTCTGCGTTTTCCGATGGCACGGAACGTCCCGGAAGAATCCGCCAGAATCCCAAACATCACCCGGAGATCCTGGCAGTCACCACCGCCTTCTGGGACACCTACCTCCGCCAGAACCAGGATGCCCGCAAATGGCTGCAGGGAAAAGCATGCCGTCAACTGCTCGATCCCCAGGACGAATGGCAGTTTCAGACTCCAACTGCAGCTCAGTGACAGCGCAAGCGGTAATTGCCTTTTTTACGTAACTGCGCTCCTCTTGAAAATCGTGAAGACAGTCGCTGACTTCCTGTTTAATCACCCGAAGTACAATACTGCCATGCAAGACTCTCGCAGAGACGACGTCAAAGCTCAGGTCACTTGACCTTACTGCCTTGCCCAGTAACATATATATACAAATTCATGTAACTGGAAGATACGAAACTCTCTCAATGAGCATTTCCACAGCTTCCCAGTGAAAAACGTGGGAATCTGAACTGAGGGCATGAAATGGAAAGCAATGATCTAGCCTCCGACACGCAGCGCGGCGTTCATTGTTACACCGCCGTTTTTCTCTGTGTATTTCTGAGCCTGTCTGTGGTCGGCTGCGGTGAGGATACAGGGCGGATTTCATTCTCCGGAAAGATTGAAGGCCTTCAGGATTTCCAGGGCACGATCTCCTTCCGTCCGACAGCATCAGAAACAAACTTGCCGGTCACATCGGAACGGGTCAAGCACGGAAGATATTCGTTCACACGAGAAAATGGGCCGTTCCCCGGTGAATACGCTGTCTTGATTGAAAGACATGTTCCACTGCTCAAGGGCGCTTCTGCACAAGAAGTTTTGCCGCAGCGATGGCGCTTCCAGAGAACTGTTCCCTCCCCGGATCAGCGACGTGAAATGAGGTCCGATTTCATGCTTGATGCGATAGCGCAACTCCCCTCTCCCAATCCTGAACAGGGGGCAGGTCACGAATGAAACATCGCAAATCCTGCGGATTTACACTGATCGAATTGCTGGTAGTCATTGCGGTCATCGCGATTTTGATCGCATTGCTTCTGCCTGCCGTGCAACAGGCGCGGGAAGCAGCGAGACGGTCGCAGTGCAAAAATAATCTCAAGCAATATGGACTGGCTCTGCACAACTATCATGACACCCACCAGATTCTGCCTCCGGGAAGTTTGCGGGGAACCGGTCTCGCCTGGGGATTCGTTGCCCACCTGCTCCCGTTTATCGATCAAGCCAACGTTTATGCCACAATTGATTTTGAACAAACTGACTGTGCCCAGTTCATCCTCAATCAGCAGGCTGCTGGATTACCAGATCCCAGTTCGATTCTGCTCCCGATTGTAACCTGTCCGAGCGATCCCAATTCGCAAGTTCAACTCCTTTCCGGCCCGACAGGTCCTACTCCCAATTCCTACAACACGGGCCGTCTCTACCCCTCCGACTACCTGGGCGTCAGCGGAAGCAAGGAAAGCAGTTCTGGAATGTGTCCCTTTAATGGCATTCTCAACGGCGACGGAATTCTCTATACCAAAAGCCGCACCCGGTTCGGTGACGTGACTGATGGACTATCCACGACGTTTCTGGTAGGCGAGCGGGGGATTCCTGCCGACTGGGGCTGGGGGTGGCCCATCTGCGGAGGCACGGAATGCGAACAATACATCAGTGCCGAACGCGGACTGGCACCGCCCGATCTGCCGCCTGACACAAATCAGAGTATTCTCTCCTTCTGGAGCTGGCACACAGGAGGGACTCATTTCCTGATGGGTGACGGTGCCGTCCGTTTTCTCTCGACCAGTATTGACTACCCCACCTTGCTGAGCCTCTCGACCCGGTCCAATGGTGAAGTCGTCGGTGAATTCTAGAGCGCGTCCCATTTCAACATCACCGAGCCTGTTATACTCAATCTGAATGGCCGCCGAGACGATACAATAAACCCGGACACTGGCTCATTCAGATTCGGGCAATCTGCCTGACGGGATCTGTCGCATCACAGGCTGTTTGAGGAACTCCGCATTCTAGTCTGCGGGTAACTCGATGTGAATGAGTCCGTTTTTTCTGATTTCAGATTCTTTGTTTTGACAGGAAGCATCAAAAGACTCGCCAGTCATTTAACACTCGGAATCACTGGCAGGATGATGTGTGATGGGTGCAGCCTGTCATGGTAGATGGTGTTTGTCGCCGTGACCTTGCGACGAGAGTCGGCGGGCGGTTCCCCGGTGTTAGGATTCACATCGAAACGGGGAAAGTTGCTGCTGGAAAGATCCACACGGATGCGATGCCCTTTCTTAAACCGATTCGAGCAGGGATCGAGCTTGATGTTAAACTCATAGGTTTCGCCTGGCGTCATCAGGGTTTCTTCCTGATCGGAATCGCGATAGCGGGCGCGAATGATCCCGTCTCCCATAATCAAGTCGAACCCGGCAGGGAAGTCGGCGCTGGAGGGATACACGTCGATCAACTTGGCCGTAAAGTCGGTATCAACGGCAGATGACGAAGCCCACAGCTTGACACGAATCGGGCCCACAATTTCGACATCCTGTTCCAGTGGAGGCGTCATGAAAACAACCACATCGTTTCTCGCAGAAAGGGGCAAAGGGACGGGCCAGCTCCAGGTATGGTTGCCCCCCCATTGGTTCCAGGCGCCTTCCTGCATGAGCGTTCCCGAACCCACAACGCACCCGCCGACGGTTGGCACGGGGTTCTCAGGATCAAATTCGAAGGTTGTGGAGGCAGTCTCTTGCTCAGGAGGTGCGGTCGAAAGATCGCCGCTCTTCTGCAAATAATATTTCGTCGGCTGGGCTTGCGGCAGCGGGTAATCCGGTTCATCACGCCAGTAGCCCCCATGAAAGAGTTTACCATCCTCAGTTTTATGCCCGTCGCCGCTCCCCATCACAAACAGGCGAACCGGAGTGCGATACGGTATTTTGCTGTCGAAATCGCCGGCGGAGTCTTTTAACCAACGATCAAACCAGGCCCGTTGATAAGTCATCATGCCAACAGCCGCGTCCGGACCGAAATCCACCTGGCCGTGTGATTGCTTATTTCCACAATGTCGCCAGGGGCCCATAATCAAATGGACCGGCGATTGCTTGGATTTCTTTAAAGCCATGTAAGTCTCGGTCGTGCTGCTGCTGAACAGGTCGTACCAGCCGCCGACCATCAAGGTCGGCAGGTCTTTGTGCTCGTCGACGTATTCGATGATGTTGCTGAAGCGCCAGTACTCGTCATTCCGACGATGTTCCATCATTTCAATCAGCATGTTTTCATATTCCGGGGCAATGCGCAACGGTGTCATCCCACGCCGAAGTGGCAGGTTGAGCAGATAGTAACGCCACTGGGCCGCCTGTTCTTCCAGCGCCTTTTTCAAGTTGGGATCGCGTGCCTGACGACTCCCTTTTGCAACATTACCGATGACCCATTTCCAGACCCGCAAACGGAAAGCACCGCCATAGATCGTCGCGCCAATGCCGTGGTTGATCGACGGATTTGAGGGGATAATCGTGGTCAGGTGAGGTGGTCGCGTCATGGCTGCCAGATGCTGCGTCGCGCCGACATAAGAGCAACCCAGCATGCCGATCTTCCCATTCGACCAGGGCTGCTCAGCGATCCATTCGATTGCGTCGTAGCCATCCTCCCGATCATCGCTCATCCAATGCCAGGTCCCTTCCGATCCTCCACGGCCTCGCGTGTCCTGCCCAATCACAACATAACCCAAACGAACGAAATATTTTGATGTACTGACACCCATTCCGGATTTCCCATACGGAGTGCGGAAGAGCACGACCGGAAAGCGGCCCCCAACCACCTCGTCCCCCTTGGCCGGCAAATAGATATCGGTCGCCAGTTTGACACCATCGCGCATCGGCACCATGACATTTTTTACGATCTTCACATCGTAAGGGACGTCAGCAGCCTGCGCCTGCCGGAACAGACCAAATAAGGCAAAGGCAGACAGCCAGACCACCCACTTCAACGTGTTGCGTTTCTGCGCGTGTTCATTCTCTTTCTGGATTGGACAATCTCTTCTATTCATCGTTGCCAAAAGCATCACGCGCATGATTGTTTCCATTGCCATTGATCTCATATTTGCAGTTGATTTGAACTGCGCCCGTGAATAACACCAGTCAAACGCCTGGAGGAATTCGTCTATTGTATTTTGTCTCTCAAGCGTAGCGGGAAAACGAGAAAATAACAACTTTGCTTCTGACACAAGGATTCGTGTTCCCCATGAACAGTGGGGGATGGATTGTGTTATCCTCTTTACGCCAAGGCTCAATGAGCACACTCATTTTCTGGAAAGAAAAGGGACCGAAATCAAAAAGACCTGCCTCGCTTTCCCTTTTCAGCAGGTCGCCGCCTGATGGTGAATCTGGGTCAGGGGAGAATGGCACCTTGTTCTATCCTGCGAGAGTCGATTCATCAGTCGGGTACGACGTCGTTGGCGACGTTTTCTTCTTTGGTTTGCCCACTTCGACGGAAACTCAATACTAATCCAGCCAGCACGACGCTCAACACCAGAGGGTACAACCACCCCAGATGAGCGCGAAACAGAATGCGAAAGAACGTCAGTCCGTCGACATACAGATACGAGCAGTACAGCACCGAGACGAAAATCAGGAAAGAGAACCCCACAATCGATTGTTGATT
>NZ_CALFPF010000559.1 GCF_937919775.1 uncultured Gimesia sp. | reverse complement strand
CTGATTCCATCAATTTGTTGCGCTGTAAACCAGATTGATTCGAGAAACGAAGATTCATGTCATAGTGTACCACCTGATTGGCAGGCCAGACATGCAGGACAACCAGCCAGAAGAAACGCCCTCAAAACCATTCCTGGGTTTGCAAAGAGAGGACCAGTATTTTCTGGGCTTACTTGTCATTGCGATCCTGATCCTCGCTGTCATCTATCTCGGGCGTCTTTCCCGCTGGGGCACCGAACCGATCGAAATCAACAGGCAAAACCCGTTACCCTACGAATACCAGATCGATATCAATCAGGCCACCTGGGTTGAGTTCGCTCAACTGAAACAGATCGGACCGGTCCTGGGGAAAAAAATTGTCGCGCACCGCGAAACTCACGGCCCGTTCCTCTCGATAGAAGATTTATTACAGGTCAAAGGCATCGGCCCCCGAAAACTGAATGAAAACCGCATCTATTTCAAACCGATTCCCACTGACTCCCATTAACGATGCAGACGATCAAGTCTGCCCCTTTGATTCTGCACGTCCGATTAATCAACTCCATTTTTAGAATAAAACCCGCCAGATTCCCAATTCTTTTGCCCTCCTGGAGCTGAAGTCTGTTGATTCCTCGCTCATTTCCGGGTTGAATAGGCATTCCCAATAATACAACTGATCTGGCAATGCTGACTGATCGACCCCGAAATAGCGTTTCAACCAAAGGGTTTACTACTTATGGCAGGTTTTGACCACGGCCCCAACGAGCCTGGCGAGCAGGAAAACGTCGAGACGATTTCCCGGAACACTCGCCTGGGGCTCAAGCTGTTCACTGTTTATCTGGCCCTGTATGGCGGCTTCGTTTTTCTCAACACCTTCGCCCCTGCAAAAATGGAAGTGGTTGTTTTTGCGGGACTGAATCTGGCGATCACATACGGATTTGCTCTGATCATTGCCGCGTTTGTACTGGCGCTGATTTATGGCTGGCTGTGCCGGAATGACATGGCGTCCTCCTCTCCGAAAAAGAAAGAGGCAGCGCAATGATCTACGAACCATCCTTCATGGCAGTCCTGATCTTCGGCGGAATTGTGGCAATCACACTGGGGCTCAGTTTCTGGCTGGGTGCCAAAGCAAAATCATCTCAAGGGTACTTCGCCGCCGGCGGAGGTATCCACTGGTTTGTCAACGGCGTCGCTTTTGCCGGCGACTATTTATCTGCCGCCTCCTTCCTGGGTATCTGCGGCATGATTGCCTTTTATGGATACGACGGATTCCTGTACTCCATCGGTTATCTGGCCGGCTGGATTGTGGCTTTGTTTGTGATTGCCGAACCGCTCAAACGCATGGGACGCTACACTTTCGCCGATGCGCTGGACAGCAAATTCCAATCGCGGGGTATCAAACTGGCCGCAGCCATCAGCACACTCGCCGTCAGTATCTTTTATCTCATCCCGCAAATGGTGGGAGCCGGTGCGTTAATCACCCCCTTACTCGGATTCCCCCATTATGTCGGCGTGCTCATGGTGGGAACCATTGTGATTATTATTGTCGTCACGGCAGGCATGGTCAGTACCACTTATGTGCAATTCCTGAAAGGTTCGCTGCTGGTCATCTTCAGTACGATTCTGACCGTCCTGATTCTGCAAAGAGGCCTCACGACGGACCCCGTTAATAATGGTCAGCCGACGCATCAGTTCAGAATTATTGGCCCTGCGGCTGCCGATAATATCGAAAACTGGAGATCCGAACTCGACCTGAATGAACAGGATTCGCTCATACCCCTCACTCAGGGAGGGTGGGCGAAAAAAGGTTATCTGCAACTGACCAGAGCCGACAAAACATCCTACTGGAAACTGACCGAAAATCCGGACAAGCAGTTTTTCCTGTCGGAAACGCAATTTAAACTCAAACAAAAAAACGGTTCCCTCATCGTCAACGGGCTACCCTAC
>NZ_CALFPF010000558.1 GCF_937919775.1 uncultured Gimesia sp. | reverse complement strand
TTCTCATCTGTCATCATGGATCACACACATTATTTAAGTAGAAGGGTGAGAACAAGCGCTCGCAGACCGGCCAAAACACCAGCCACAAACACAAGAATAGCGACGAAATACTTTGCAAGACACTATAGAGAATTTCCCACCACTTAGCCACCTTGCAGAGAAAACAAGTTCCCAGCCAAACCAGCCAGATCCACGAACACGGTCCCTGATTCAAAATGGTTGAAAAGACAATGTCAGGCATATATATTTATGTACATATTTCAGTTTTTTTATTTACTACCACGAAAGACACGAACAAGCACGAAAAAAGAATGAATTGAGTGCGTGATATTGAGTGTGTACTTCTAATTTATTTTAAAAAATCTAATTCAATTATCTTGTGTATCTAACTCTTCTGCAGCCCGGACAGTCAAAAAGTTGCTGTTTTAAATTTCGTGTATTTTCGTGTTTTTCGTGGTAGCAAAAAAAGGAACTCCCATGTCCGAGATTATGTTCAAAAAAGAATGTTACGCCATTCAGGGAGCCGTGTTTGAAGTGTATCGCGAAATGGGCAATGGTTATCTGGAAGCCGTTTATCAGGAATGCCTGGAACGGGAACTGCGATGCTGTAATATCCCCTTTGTCGCGCGACCGGAATTGCACCTCTCCTATAAAGGAGTACCACTTCAGCAAACCTATCAACCTGATCTCATCTGTTATGAATCGATCATTGTGGAACTCAAAGCGGTGAAAGAAATCGCCGCCGATCATCAGGCTCAGATTCTCAACTATCTGAAAGCAACTGAAAAACAACTCGGTTTGCTGATCAACTTTGGCTCGCATCCCAAAGTTACAGTGAAGCGGTTTGTTTTATGTTTTTTTTGCTACCACGAAAATCACGAAATTACACGAAAAGTAAGCAGTATTGAAGACGCTAGCCAAACAGTTGTCTTCTTTAAAAAAATTTGTATTTGAGGCATTTTACACATCAGGCTTCGGGAATTGAGTAGATGAGGATTTTCTGAGTTTAAATTTCGTGCTTGTTCGTGTTTTTCGTGGTAGTAAAAAAAATCACTCACGTTCAAACTCTAGAATTTTCTTCAGCAGATCAGCCGGTTGGTCTTCCGGGTGCACGTCGATTTCGCGGCATTCTTTGATGTTACGAAAAAACGTATGCTGCCGTTTGGCGAAGCGGCGTGTCTGCTGTTTGAGCAGTTCGACGGCTCTTTCGTAGGAATACACGCCTTCCATGAAATCGATCAGTTCCTTATATCCCAGCGCCTGCCGGGCCGTGCGGCTCATGGGCGGTTCAGCAGCGAGTAACTGCTTGACTTCGTCCATCAGTCCTTCAGCGAGCATCTGATCCACGCGCAGATTAATGCGTTCGTAGAGCCATTCGCGATCCGGTAATAACCAGTAGACATGCGCCGGACATTCTTCCGGCGTCAGAATCCCTTCCGCATGCTGTGCAGAAAGGGGAACGCCGGAAACATGAAATACTTCCAGTGCGCGGGCCACACGACGGACATCATTCGGATGCAACTTCTCCGCCCAAACGGGATCAACGGCTGCCAGACGGTTGTGCAGCGCCTCGTTTCCTTCGGTCTCTGCGATCGCTTCCAGTTCGCGACGATATTCCCAGTCCGCAGAGGGACCGTTAAACACGCCTCTTAAGATCGTCCGCAAATACAGGCCTGTACCGCCGACAAATAATGGCGTTCGCCCCCGTTCAATAATCTGGCGACAACATTCTTCCGCCGCGGTGAAATAGTCGGCCACACTGAACTTCTCATGCGGATCAATCAGATCAATCAGATGGTGAGGCACGCGCGCCCGCTCTGCGGGAGAGGCCTTCGCGGTGCCGATATCCATGCCGCGATAAAGCGACATCGAATCCATCGCCAGGATCTCGGCGTTGAGATGTTCCGCCAGCAACAGACTGAGTTCGGTTTTCCCACACGCGGTCGGCCCCGCCAGGAACCAGCACTGTTGTAAGACTTCTCTGGAAAACTGCATAATTCTTTCATCTCATGAGGACATCAGAGGGCACTTCAAAAAGCGTGAGACTCTGACCGCCGGGACTCGTCATTTCTGGTTCATTCAGCTAGGATACACATGGCGCATTCAGAATGCCGTTTTGTATTGTAGTATATTAATCAGCGACACAAGTCGAAAGCGAGAGACGATGGCGAGTTTCGAAACCAGCGTTCAGTTATCCACCACTCCTCAGGCGATTTTTGATTTCCTGATCGACACCGATAATATTCTGAAAATCAGCCCCCCCGATACCGGTCTGTCGTTTACCAGCAAACCGGACAAACTCTACAAAGGGGCGATTTTAGAGTTCAAAATCCAGGGATTCGGACAGGTGCAGAAAGGGACGCACGAAATCATTGTGTTCGAAGAACCGAACGTCTTCACCGAACTGCAGATTTCAGGGCCTCTCAAATCTTACACGCACGAACACCGGATCGTTGCCAGCGGAGACAATCAGGTGACCGTCACTGATCTCCTGGAATTTGAACCGCCGGGAGGTCTGCTCGGCTTCCTGATTACCGAATCGAAGCTGCTGGATCTGTTCGACGAAGGGTTTTACCATCGCCATAACGCCTTGAAAGAAATCTTTGGCTGAGCATTGGCCATTGATTGACCTCAACCGCCGCTCACTTCAAAATCGCGCGGTTGCCTTGCTGGAGTCGTTGATCACCGGGCTGCGCAATGCGCTCAGCAGGAACACCCAGATCGGCCTGAACCGGTTCATGAGGTTCCGTCAGATAAACGGTTTTCAATGCATCCAGACGCTGCTTGATCACCGACAGCTCTTGCAGTTCTTCGGCGATTGAAACATTGGACGTTTCTAACACTCCCGCACGAACCAGACCTGCCCCTTTCGCACCCGGCGTGAGAACGCGGGGCGCTCCCGAACGGGGGGTCGCTTCAAACAGACACGACTCCCGGGGAAACAATTCACTCGGATCGGCAAAACAGGCAATCGTCAGTGTTCCCACTGTCTGTTCCTGATCCTGATTCTCATCGGCACCAGGAACCACAGCCGTCACAACACCCGCTTCAGAGATCTGAATCGAATGCGATTCCGCCGGCAGTTCCATTTCCGGAACAATCAGATAATTATTCTGCGAACCGCGAATACAGAGACGGCGGTCATTGTCAAACATCAGGCGGCCTGACCGGGTATACGCGATTTTCTCTCCCAGCCGGACCTGCAGAAAACCCTGCCCTTCGATGGCCAGATCCAGCGCGCGGCCGGTTTTGATAACTTCGCCACTGGTCTGCGAGACTCGGGTTTGCAGCACCTGACTGCCCATACCGACTGCAATCGGCGGTTCTGTTTCCGATTTCTCACTGGCGGGTGTCTGGACATATTCATAAGGCAATGATTCGAATTCGACATACGACCGCTTGAAACCAATCGTGCCTGCATTCGCGATATTATTCACAATCACATCACGGGATAACCGCAGTGCATCCACGGTCGGCTTCAGTCGCTCTATCAGTTCATCCCGGTCCGCTTTGGAAGAAAATCCGATAAAGCCGGTCTGATCTGATACCGGGCCGTTTGACGAAGAAACCGGCTGCTGCGGTGCGACTACTTCAAAGCCGGGCAGCGCCTGCAACCACTTTTTGTCGGGAGACAGCATGACGCTCTTGGGCTGCAACAGTTTGCGAATGGAAAGCAAATCGTTGGCGGCCTTGTGAGGCACTCCCTGCAGTTCTTCAAACCAGATTTCGAGTTCTTCTTTCGAAGCATGTGGCAGATGTTCGCGAATAATCGAACGCGTCATCTGATCTTCTCGGGAATCTGATTTCCTTTGGGAATCCTGTAACGGTTCTGCATTCAGCGGGGGCATCAAAGGACCGGGTGTCTGCTGGAATTCCTGACCGGGATTTAACAGTAACGGAACCGCCGGCTTTTCTGCTTCCAGACGGGGTGAAGATTTTACCTCATTAATGCCGGGAAACTTTAATGCAGGACCCGTGATTAATTGATCGTCAGTCGCGAATTCATCAGCTTCCTCTTCCTGCACGTTCACTTCTGCTAACGCCAGTTCTACAGGAATCAAAGTCTCCTCAGGGAAAAATGGCGATGCAAGAGTGTCGTCCTCGGAGTGCGCTTCTTCAGCAAATGCGGCGGGAAAATCGCGGGGCGCGCGATCGATGGCAACCGTCACTGGTACGGATTCACCGGCAAAGCCCAGGTCCTTCAGGTACAAAATCCCCTGGATAAATAACACGCCACCCAGAACGCAAACTGAAACCGCAAAAACCATCCGCTCAAAATTTTTTCTCATACCTGCTTCCCTGCAGTAACAAGGCTCAACATCCAGTTTCGACTTGCTGATTCGTCGTTGATCGTCAGAGTCGTTAAGGTATCGAAATTACTACTTTAGAACAAGACTTTTCTGCGTTGGTGATCAATCACCAACCGGCGCTGGATTCCTGAAATTCCGTTATCTTGAGAATCTTACCCGCGAATGCACCCGTATGTAGCGAAAATACTCACTTATTACGTACAATAACAGACTCTTCACAATTGACACGGATTGAGATCCTGAGTGTCGAGTGGGAATGACTCCTTGATAATTAAAGCACTCCAATGAACATCGCCCTGCCCAAAGCCTATCGAATTCGCCAGAACTTCCAGTCTACCCGGATTGAGAATATCCCGGAGACCATCCAGGCCGAACTCGCAAAAATCAACTTAGGCAAAGTAGTTAAACCGGGAGATACGATCGCCGTCACCGTCGGCAGCCGTGGTATTGCCAATATCAGCCTGATCATCAAAACCACAATCGATTATCTGAAATCCCTGGATGCCGTCCCCTTTATTGTTCCCGCGATGGGCAGTCATGGCGGCGGGACCGCGGAGGGACAGACCAAAGTCCTGGCGGCTTACGGAATTACAGCCGAAAAGATGGGGGTCGAAATTCGCTCGTCGATGGAAACGGTAATCGTCGACACCACCTCGCATGGCATCCCCGTGCATTTTGACAAACACGCCTACGAAGCAGACCACGTTTTGATCTGCGGACGCGTCAAACCGCACACCCGTTTTGTTGGCGATATCGAATCCGGTCTGCATAAGATGATGCTCATCGGCCTGGGCAAACATGCGGGAGCGAAAATTTATCACCGCGCCATCGAAGATCTCAGCTTTGAAGAAATCATCAAAGCCGTCGCATCATCGATCCTGCAGAAATGCTCCGTCATCGGTGGCCTGGCGATTGTGGAAAACTCCTATGACGAAACCGGACTGATCGAAGCCGTGCTGCCGGAACAGTTTTACGAACGGGAAAAAGCGCTGCTCAACATCGCCCGCGAATGGCTGCCGCGACTTCCGTTTCCGAAAACGGATCTGCTGATCGTGGACCGCATCGGTAAAAATATCAGTGGCTCAGGAATGGATGCCTGTGTCATTGGTCGCAAGTTCAATGATCACGCCGCCACCGAACGCGATGTCGTCTCTGTCAAACGCATCATGGTCCGCGGCCTCACCGCTGAAACACACGGCAATGCCTGCGGTATTGGTCTGGCCGAGTTTACCAACGAGCGCACCGTTGAGAGCATTGACTGGAAAATCACCCGCATAAACGCTAATACTGGTAGTCATCCGACCGCAGCAATGGTGCCTCTGGCCTACGCAACAGACCGGGAAGCCATTGAGGCGGCGCTACAGACCATCGGACTTGTTCCGCCGGAAACAAGCCGTATCGTACAGATTTATGACACGCTCGAACTGAGTGAAGTCATCGTCAGCGAGCCGTATCTGGAGGAAATCAACAGCCGGGAAGATCTGGAAATCATTTCCGGACCTTTCGAGTTGACATTCGGCGCTCAAGGAAATTTGACCCCCGTTTTTAATAAACCGCAACACTCATAATTAACTCCAACAGAAAGAAATTCATGTCTACCGCAGGCCTCTCTACCGCTGCCCTTGAAGAACTCGGCAACTATGACACACCCACCGTTTGCAATGTGATCGAACTCTGGAACATCCGCCCCCGCAATACCGGTTATATGAATGATTCGATCAAAGCCTGTTTTCCCAAGATGCGTCCGATGGTTGGTTACGCTCTGACATCCACATTTCGCAGTATGGCCCCTCCGCGCAGTGGCGACGTGTATTCCGGACTGGATGCACAGGTCGCGGCTTTCGAATCGCTGCCCGGTGCGCCTGTGGTCGTGTATCAGGACATCGACGAACCGACAGCGTCTGCTACGTTCGGTGAAGTGATGTGTTCCACCTATAAAGCCTACGGCGCGAAAGGCATCATCACTTCAGGCGCCGGCCGCGATCTGGATCAGGTCGAAGCCCTCAACTTCCCGGCTTTCACGAACGGCACCAATTGTGCCCACGGCTACTGCCACACGTTGCAGGTGAATGTCCCGGTCACGGTCGGCGGCATTCCCATTTATCCCGGCGACCTGTTGCACGGCGACTTGAATGGCGTCACCACGATTCCGACAGAGATCGCTTCGGAAATTGCCGACGCCTGTAAAGACCTGATGAAAGCCGAAGACATTGTGCTCAATTACCTCAAGAGCGGCAACCTGACCCCCGCCGGTCTCGGCGAAGCCCGCAAAGAACTGGGGGCCGAAATCGCCAAGCTCGGCAAACGACTCCGCGGCGAGTAAAACCAATTACCGCAAAAGAAACAGCAACAAAGCTGGCTCTGACACGGAGCCAGCTTTTTTTGATTTCATAATGGTGTCGAAGTGACTCAAAAACCTGAGCGGTACGGCGCTAGGTAGTGTTTATTAATTCGAATTGCCCTTATAGATGTGGAGCAACCGGGGCTAACGCCCTTCGGCTAATAAGTCATTCCGGCTGTCAAAGTACCTGAAAACAAGATCAGCCGCACGGCGTTAGCCGCGGTTAAAACCGACTTGGGTTAGGTTGCGGTCCTGGAAATCACATTCAAAACCAATAAATAAACACTACCCAACCGCTGTTTTTCAAAAGCGCGCTACGTCTCATTAATGCTACCTGGCGTCATGCCGCTCACTGATCTATGTTTTCGTGTTAGAAAAATTTTTTTGTCTACCACGAAAATCGCGA
>NZ_CALFPF010000557.1 GCF_937919775.1 uncultured Gimesia sp. | reverse complement strand
AATCAAACGCTTCTTGCTTCTTGACAAAATTCAAGACAGTCGCTGACACCTTTTTATCTCTAACAACGGGACGAAGCTCTATTATTGTAGGGGCAGTGCCTGTGTGCCTGCCCGCCTGGCAGCGTTCCATTCCAAAATACTCATGGGATGGAACCAGAAACAAACGCCACACATCAATACTCAAACAAAGTCAATACAACGGGGAGCCACACAGGGCTACCCCTTGTATCTGGCAATAGAAGAACAAAAAAGTTTAGCCAGAGTCTATCTGGAATCAAATCGTTACCCGCGTTAAGTGCCATTCGTCGCTGACACCTTTTTACCCATCCGAAGCCCCGCTTGCTCCCGGCGACCCGGGCACGATATAATCGGTGATGGCTCGAATCGTCGATAAACATCTTCGACCACCACCAGGCGTCGTCGGAAAACGTGAAATTGGATTCTGTGAAAGAGAAGTCCAGACGAACGAGATCGACGATGCGGAGTTCAAGCGATTGACCTGGAAGCTGGGCCTGCGGAAAGAGTCGTACCTGATGTGGTTTGAGCAGATCGGCGAATGACCGAAAGATTGGACTTCAATGAAGCGGATTCTCGATAATCTCCACGTCGATCTGATCGCCGCCGCACTGATGGTGGCGATGGTGGCGACGGGCTATATCCTCCGTTTCCCGCTGCCTCCGGGCACCAACAAATCCTTGAGCCTGTGGGGGCTGACTCGGCATCAATGGGGCACGATTCACTTCTGGATCAGTCTTGGCCTTTTGGCGCTTGTTGCCGTGCATGTCTGTCTGCATTGGCAGTGGATTGTCGTCTCGGTGAAACGCCGATTGGGGAGAACGGCTTCTCCTTCCGCTTCGCCAGTTCGCAGTGGGCTGATGACCGTTCTCGCACTCTCCGCCGTATTGGCACTCTTTGGCTGGGCTACCCAATCCGGTGTCAAGATGATTGCAGAACCCGTCCCTGACGAACCGCCCCCTCAAACACCCAAGGCAGAACACAATGAGGTCACCTTTTGGAGCGATGTCTATCCGATCTTCGAGAGGTCTTGCTTGCCCTGCCACGGGCCTCATCGCCAAGTCAGCGGCTTCCGTGTGGACCGAAGAGAGGACTACTTCGACAGTACGTCGAGAGTCGCGTTGGTCCAACCGGGCAACAGCAACGGAAGTCCCTTGATCTCGATTCTGTCAGGAAAGCAGGCCGGAATGGCGCGAGCCGACGTGCATCGACTTACAGAGGACCAGATTGCCATCGTGGCAGCCTGGATTGATGCGGGCGCTGAGTGGCCCGACCGCCCGGAAAAGCAGCCAGGCACAAAACCGATTGGAACAGAATAAGGCGTCAGGCATGACCAAAGCCGACTGTCCCGTCTCAAAACTGTTCAACGCCGACATCACACGGGATGTAACGTTGTTCGATTAAAGTCAGGACAACAGAATTCACAATCGCCTCAGCATCGAAACTCGGTTTGACGATTGATGCGGATGCTCTGTTTTTCTAGCTTGAAAACAACATAAGGTTCCTGACACCTTTTTTCCTCCGAAATGAGGGGAGTTCATTTTAGGAAGCGTATTATAAGCAGTCGCGGGAAACAGGTGATTCAGTCCGGCTTGATTTTCAAACAGCCCTACCCCTGACACAATGACCTCTCGTGAGAAAGCGATTCAAGCAGCACTTTCTGGACGGATCATAACGATTCTGCTGGTCGTAATGCTTGATCGCGGCCTCATTCACAGGAAGCGCACAAGACTAATACACCATCATCACGGAAAAAACATTTCTCGCTGGACGCAAGGGGAGTACACCAAGTTAAATAGGCGTGATGTCAGACTTTGAAATCTGGATCACGCCGTGACAGCAGGGAACCGCTGCAAGGTAATTCCTGAACGTGTTCCCGGAGAGTCCCGTGTCAGAACGCCCCGAACTACTGCAGAACAACAACTGGCCGCTGGCACGCAAGCTGGTGTGGGTCATTTTGTTTCTCTGCGCATTGGCAGTATTCGCTCCCGGATACTTCGCCGCTTTGAGACCGGCGGACGGTCAGGTCTTCGACTTCTTCAAAGAGTGGGCAGCCGTGAAGAACCGGCTGGCCGGTTTGCCCGTTTATGCCGATCAGGAACTGGCGCTGCAGAAACACCTGAATCTCAAACTCTCAAATCCGGAAGGGTTTTTCGACCGCTATAACACACACCCGCCCACAGCGAATCTGATGGCCGTCCCGTTTGCCTGGCTGTCGTATCAGCCAGCGCACCTGGCCTGGAATCTCACCTCGATTGCCATGCTCTGCCTGATCGTGTTCTGGATTGTCAAAGGACTCGAGATCCAAATGACGGCCTGGACAACGCTCGCACTCGTCACCCTGCTCCTGGCCTGTGATCCGCTACAGCAAAGTCTGATTCAAGGTCAGCCGAATCTGTTGCTGACGCTGCTCATCGTCGGCGCGTGGCGGGCCGGCAGAGCGGGGAACTCTGTCGTCTCGGGCATGTGTCTCGGAATCGCAACCGCGGTGAAAATTTACCCCGCTTATCTGTTTCTGTATTTCCTGGTCCGACGGGACGGACGGGCACTGGCGGGCGGGGCCATCTCGTTTGCTCTGATCACGCTGATCACCGCTGCCGTTTTCGGCGTTGATGCCTACCGCGATTACCTGACCGTCGTGTTACCCTCCATCTCCGACATCACCAACAACTGGGGCAATGCTTCGCTGCTGGCGTTCTGGGAACGGCTGTTTGATCCCTCTTCCACCAGCACCCAACCCCTGATGAATTCCCCCGCTCTGCTCCAGATTTCTGTCTGGTCGTCGTGGCTGGTGATCACGGCGTTAGTCGTAATCTCCGTCTGGAAAACACGCGCCGAAACATTCAGCAATGAAGGCTTCGCGATCACGATCGTCGCCATGCTGCTGATGTCGCCAACAACCTGGCACCACTACTTTATTATCCTGGCTTTCCCGGTCGGACTGCTACTGGCGCGTTACCAGCCACACACGGCAAAACGCTGGATTGTGAATCTGCTGATGCTCGCACTGGCGATCAGTCCCCGCGTCGCCTGGGCACTGCTGATTCCGACACAGAAAGCAGCAGCCACCGCCGCCACCGCCACCCCCTGGCAACAAGGGGGCATGCTGGCGTTACCCTGGCAATCACTCACAGCACTCTCTTACCAATGCTACGCGCTGTTGATCATCATCGCCCTGCTCTGGCCAGATTTAAAAAAGAGTTCGGGTGAAGATAACAGGTAGATGCGTTAAAACGGGTTGCGTCAGTTTCAAAATGTCAGACGGATCGCATCGGAGGTTGAAAAAAGTGTATCTCAATGGACCGACACCTTTTAGTCCTGGCAGCAATCGCCGTCCACAACCGGATCGGAAAAATAATTGCCTTCAGGTAGTTGTGATGCCGAAACCTGGGAGATATGATAAATATAGGCAATTTGAATTCTTGGTTCGAGAGAGTCGCCCCACTCGCCAGGCGCGTGGATGTTTAGCAATCAGGCCGCCCGCTTCTAAGGTCAAATATGTTCTATTCCTACAGCTAATTTTTGAACAATCCAGAAGGAGGTCTTAATCATGCAGCTTTGTTTGATGCTCGTATCCACATTGGCCGTATCACATTTCGCCTCCATCGCTTATTCCCAACAGGATAATGCAAAACCGCCAGAATCGCGCGAGCATTGGCGGATCATCTATGTGAGGGGCAAGAACATTGGATATGTTCACGATGCGGTCGAAACAGTCAACCGGGACGGGAAACTGGTTGTGGTCAATCAGCATTCTTCTGTCATCGACGTTTTGTTGTCGCGCCGAAAAGATGGTATTGCCTCCGATACCCGTTCCAAAATTACGATTCAGTCTGAGGAAACGACCGACGGCGATGTACTCGGCTTTCGATACCAGGTCCAGAACTCGCCATCGGCTACCATTCTCAAGGAGGGCCGTGTTTCTGATGGTCAATTGCAGATTCAAACTAAAGCAAATGGCCGGGTGACGACAAAATCCAAAGACTATCCGAATGGTGTCAAAGGCCCGGCGTATGCCGATCGGATGCTGTTAAAGAATCCGCTGAAAGCAAACGAAACCAGGGTCATCACCACATTTGATCCCAGGTCGGCAAATGTGGACACGATCCGTTTTGAGGCGCGTGATTATGAAAACGCGCTGCTTCAGGATGGGATCGAGAAACGTCTGCTGCATGTAGTGGTCACACACAGCATCGCGCCCACGCAGGAGTTTCATGAGTTCCTCGATGAAGAGGGTAACTCCTGGAAAACGACCGTTCCTTCTCAGGACATGGTGGTCTACACCACTTCGAAGGAAACTGCCCTCAATTCGTTCAAAAACATCGAAAATCCTTAAATCGCACGTAAGAAAATTCTGTCTTAGCCACGCTCTCATGAGCGTGGCTTTTTTTTCCAGTCCAGACTCAGGAAGTATCACTTGGTTTCGAGGTTCAGGGCCTGCGTCACATCCTTCGCGAGCAAAAACTCAAGCCGCTTGACGGCGATGCAGTGTGCCGACTGCAACCTCGGATTCAAATCTGACTGTTTCCGTTACTCCGTGATTTTCACGGTCACCTTACCGCTGTTGTCGGCCAGTTCATGCCAGGCGTCTTTGCAGCGCAGATACAATGTACCGCTCGCAGGGGCTTTGAAGCGGCCGGTCTCGCCGAGTTCAAATGCTTCGCTGAGCGCGTATTCGTCGGCCTCGTTTTCAAACAGGACAACCCCCACTAACGTGCCCTGCCCGTTCTCTGCCCCTTTCGCGCTAACCGGCTCCGTTTCTTTGTCGGTTTTCCATTCCCCTGTTGTCGCAAACTGATATTCCTTACCTTCCTCGACTAAAACGCGGGAGGCCTGCCAGCCTTGATTGGCTTCAATTTTTGAGATCAGCGGACGAACCGAATTCGGTTTGCGGGATTTCGTTTTCCAGTCCCACTGGCATAAATCGCAGCGGTATCCCTGATCAAAATGTTCGAGAAAAAACAGGTATTCAAACGAAATTTCGCGGGCCATCGAACCATAGGTCTGATTAAACGAAGCCGGTTTATTCATCAACATGCCCAGTCCCAGCGGGCGAAAGCGGTCCGCATAATTCGGATTCGTTGCCAGCAGGTGGCACAACGCCCAGCGCCAGCAATAATTCTGCCAGGAATCGCCGGACATCTCTCCGGAATTGACAATCTCATTCAAACTTTTGGGATCACTGCGCTTAATGTACTCCACAACATAAGGTTCACAGTTGACGGCGAGAGGCTGTCCTTTCTGGGGAACGACTTTCCAGTTATTCCCCATTTCGGCCATGCCTTCGCTGTACCAGACCGGTCCGGTGCGCCCGAAATTCTGCGTGCAATACGCGTGGACGGCTTCATGCTGTGGCGTTCCCCGATCCGCCGTCGCGTACACAATCGCTTTCGCCGCCACGAGCTGGTTGCCACGATATGATGTGCGGCCAATCGTCACTCCGCCACCGCCGGCCACGGACTGCATACCATTGGGATGGATACTGCCGGGCGGCCAGTTCGCCAGATCTTTCACCACATAACACTCAATCACACTCCGATTCGGGCTCCCCCAATACGTCGAAATAATGACCAGCATCTTCTCCAGCCGCTCGAGCAGATCTTTCGCTTCCGCCGGTGACAGATCGGTATGAATCAGAAAATTCTTCGACCGGTAATCGGCGGGCAACGTCGCCTGCGAATCCGAATTATTATTCCTGCTCCCCTTTCCCTGCGCATGGAGAGTGGAGACAGGACCTGTTGTAAATAACAGCACGAAGATGAGCGCCGCGGAAAGAAGCGTTTTATTGAAATTTGCGTTCAAATTCACAGACCATGATCCTTTCACTGGATTCAGCCCGGCTTCGTGATTGTAGAAAAAACTTCAAAAAGAGGTGCTGTTACATTCTATCACAGACCCCACCTGAAACAAATTTGCTGCCCGAAACAGGCGAGAACATATCCCAAACGCTTGATATGTCGGCTCTACCCGTTTACTCTGAAAATGAAACCGTTTATAAAGAAGGTTTAGTTTTATTCGTCATTGACACAAGAGTGAGAGGTTTTCTCCATGAACTATCTAACGCATATTCGAACCGGTTTTCTACTGCTGCTGATTTCCTGTGTTCATTTGACACCGTCCCAGGACGGTTTTGCTGAGGAACCACAATGGAAAGCGGGATCAGCCAGCGTGGTGATAACCCCCGAAGAAGACCTCTGGATGGCGGGATACGGCGGCCGCAAAGCGCCCGCAGATGGTAAAATTCACGACCTCTGGCTCAAAGTGCTGGTGATTGAAGCCCGCGACGGACACCGGGGCGTCGTCGTTTCCACAGACACGCTGGGGATTCCGCAATCGATCTACAACAATGTCTGTGCCGCCCTCAAAGAAAAATTCAACCTCGAGCGCAGCCAGATCATGCTCAACAGCTCACACACGCACTGCGGCCCCGTCTTGCGGGGTGCCCTGCACGATGTCTATCCGCTGACTCCCGAACATATCAAACAGATTAACTCCTATTCTGACAAGCTCGAACAAAAGCTGGTCGACGCCGTCGGGACCGCCCTCAAAAACCTGGAACCCGCCACACTCTGGACCGGGGAAGGTTTCACGAGTTTTGCCGTCAACCGCCGTAACAACATGGAGCCCGACGTTCCCAAACTCAGAAAAGCGGATGAACTCAAAGGCCCCAGCGATCACAGCGTTCCCGTCCTGGCCGTCAAAGACAAAACCGGCAAGCTGAAAACCATCGTTTTCGGTTACGCCTGCCACAATACCACACTGGGAATTCAGCAATGGTGCGGCGACTACGCCGGTTTTGCCCAGTATGACCTGGAAGCCATGTTCCCCGGAGCCACCGCCATGTTTTACATGGGCTGCGGTGCGGACCAGAACCCGCTCCCGCGCAGAACTCAGGAACTGGCGGAATCTTATGGTTCCCGACTGGCTCACGCGGTCGCCGATACCGTCCGTCTGCCGATGGTGGAACTCGATCCGGAATTGAAAACCGAAATTGAAATCGTCGATATCAAACTGGGCGACGCCCCCACGAAAGCAGAACTGGAAAAAATCGCCGCCGGCAATCCCGATTCCTACATCACACGCTGGGGAACGCGGCTGCTCAAACAGCTCAACGCAGGCAAACCGTTCATCACAGCGTATCCGTTTCCCGTGCAGACCTGGTTTCTGGGCAACAGACAAATCTGGATCACGATTGGCGGCGAAGTGGTCGTCGATTATGCACTGGGCATGAAAAAAGAGTTTGGCCCTTCCACCTGGGTCGCCGGTTATTGCAACGATGTGATGGCATACACGCCTTCACTGCGGGTCCTCGAAGAAGACGTTCCCCCACGCAAATCTTCCCGCTGGGGTTACGAAGGCAACACATCCATGGTCGTCTATGGCATGCCCGCGCAACGCTGGTCGGATGAAGTGGAAGAAAAAATTGTCGAGAGTGCCAAACGGCAGGTGAAAAAGGTCCGTAATGGAAAATAGCCCCTGCTTTCGTTAAGATAAGCACTTTCGATCCCGAATTTCACGGCAAAACGCCAGCTTCTAGGGATGTTTTACGTTTTTGGCAGTCCTGCCGTTTGTCGATCGGGATACGACTTCATAGAATGCAGCTATTCAGATCATCAAAGAAACATGATTCAACACAGGTTTCCTGTGGTAACCTGAAACCAAAATTTAACCATTTTACGTAGCACTGAGGAGAGATTAATGGCTTCCGGAAATCCTTTTGGCGCGGAAGGTCAATTAAAGGCAGCGGGCGGTGAGTTCACCTACTACCGGTTACAGAAACTGATTGATGACGGCATCGGCAATGTGGAAGTGTTGCCATATTCGATCCGCGTGCTGCTGGAATCATGCCTGCGCAACGTAGATGGTTTCATCGTCAACGAAGCCGACGTTAATAATCTGGCCAACTGGAGTGCCGAATCTCCCAACCCGGTAGAAATTCCCTTCAAACCAGGTCGTGTCGTGCTGCAGGATTTCACCGGCGTGCCCGCGGTCGTCGATCTCGCGGCACTCAGAAGCGCCATGGTGCGTCTGGGCGGCGATCCTCAGAAAATCAATCCCCTCGTTCGCTGCGATCTGGTCATTGACCACTCGGTGCAGGTCGATGAGTTTGCCACCAGACTCTCCCTGCAGCACAATGTCGAAAAAGAATTCGAACGCAATCAGGAACGTTACCAGTTCCTCCGCTGGGGACAGCAGGCCCTCGATAACTTCGGCGTTGTGCCTCCTGCCACCGGAATTGTGCATCAGGTCAACCTCGAATATCTGGCCAAAGTCGTGCTCACCAAAGACGGCGTCGCTTATCCCGACAGTCTGGTCGGAACCGACAGCCACACCACCATGATCAACGGCCTGGGTGTGGTCGGCTGGGGCGTCGGCGGTATTGAAGCCGAAGCCGTCATGCTGGGACAACCGATTTACATGCTGACCCCGGAAGTCGTCGGCTTCAAACTCAGCGGGAAACTTCCCGAAGGCGCCACGGCCACCGACCTCGTTCTGCGCATCGTACAGATGTTGCGCGAACATGGCGTGGTCGGCAAATTTGTCGAATTCTTCGGCCCCGGCTTGTCGAACATGAGTCTGGCAGACCGGGCGACGATCGCCAACATGGCTCCCGAATACGGGGCCACCATCGGCTTCTTCCCCGTCGATGATGAAACTCTGAATTACATGCGGCGCACCGGACGGACCGACGCCGAAGTCGATCTGGTCGAACGCTACTACAAAGAACAAGGCCTGTTCCGCACCGACAACTCGCCCGAACCTCGGTTTACCAGCCAGTTGAAACTCGATATTTCCACCATTGAAGTTTCACTCGCCGGCCCCAAACGTCCGCAGGACCGGATTGCTCTGACCGATATGAAATCGCACTGGCACAGCGATCTGAGCAAAACCTTCGGCAAAAAAGATCCCTCGGAAACCAGCGTGCCGGTTGAATATGGCGATCAGAAATTCGATCTCGAAGACGGTTCCGTCGTCATCGCCGCCATCACCAGTTGCACCAACACCAGTAACCCGTCAGTCATGATCGGCGCCGGTCTCGTGGCAAAAAAGGCCGCCGAAAAAGGGCTCACACGCAAACCCTGGGTCAAAACCAGTCTGGCTCCCGGAAGCCGCGTCGTCACCGATTACCTCGACAAAGCCGGCCTGACGCCTTACCTCAATCAACTCGGCTTCAATCTGGTCGGCTACGGCTGCACCACCTGCATCGGCAACAGTGGGCCGCTCCCCGCACCGATTTCCAAAGCCATCAATGAAAATGACATCGTCGCTGCTGCCGTACTTTCCGGTAACCGCAACTTCGAAGGCCGCATCAGCCCCGATGTCAGGGCCAACTATCTGGCCAGCCCCCCTTTGGTGGTCGCTTACGCAATCGCAGGCACCACTGACATTGATCTGACCACCGAACCACTCGGTCAGGATCAGGCAGGTAATGACGTCTTCCTGAAAGATCTCTGGCCATCACAGGCGGAAGTCAACGCGACGATGGAAGCTTCGATCAATCCCGAAATGTTCCGCGAACAATACGGTAAAGCCACCGAAGGTTCTCCCGAATGGCAGGCCATCAATGGGGGCGACGGAGACATCTTCGCATGGGATGAACACAGCACCTACATTCAGGAACCGCCGTTTTTCGTCGACATGCCCGAGACTCCCGCGCCCATCAGTTACATCAACGGAGCACGCGTGCTCGTCTCTGTCGGAGACTCTGTCACAACCGACCATATTTCCCCCGCCGGTGCAATCAAAGCCGATTCCCCCGCCGGGAAATATCTGCAGGAACATGGCGTCACTCCCGAAAACTTCAACAGCTACGGCAGCCGCCGCGGTAATGACCGGGTCATGACCCGCGGCACCTTCGCGAACATTCGTCTCAGCAACCTGCTGGCTCCCGGAACCAGCGGCGGCGTGACCACCTATCTGCCCACGGGCGAACAGACTTCCATTTACGAAGCCTCGCTCAAATACAAAGCAGAGGGCACACCGCTGGTCGTACTTGCCGGCGGCGATTACGGCATGGGTTCTTCACGCGACTGGGCTGCCAAGGGGACATTCCTGCTGGGCATCAAGGCCGTGATTGCCACTTCGTTCGAACGCATTCACCGTTCCAATCTGGTCGGCATGGGTGTTCTGCCATTGGAATTCCGCGAGGGAGAAAACCGCGAAGAACTGGGGCTGGACGGAACAGAAACGTTTGATATTGAACTGGATGACAACCTGAAACCAGGTCAGGCCATTCGCGTGACCGCCACCAAAGAGGATGGCACGCAGGTGCTCTTTACCGCACAGTGCCGCGTCGATACTCCCGTGGAAGTGGAATACTACCGCAATGGCGGTATCCTGCACAAAGTACTCCGCGATCTGGCGCAAGCCTGATTTGATGACGTCTGCCTATGAAACCGATCTGATTGTCGAGGAGTATCTGGACGGGTCTCGCATCGATCGGTTTCTCAGTCGCCATTTCAGAAATTATTCGACACACCGCCTGCAGCGCATCGTGCAGGCCGGTTTTGCCAAAGTCAACGGAGTACTCGCTGATCCGTTACAGCGCGTCTTCCGCGGACAACAGGTCAGTATCGTCCTGGTCGAACCTCCCGACAAAACCTACGATCCGGAACCGCTGCCGCTGGAAATGCTGTTTGAAGACGCGTGGATGATGATCATCAATAAGCCGCCGGGCATCATCGCGCACCCGGCCGGCAATATTCTGTCGGGCACGGTCGCCAACGCGCTGCAGTATTATCTGGATCAGCAGACGGGCATTCGCAGCCTGTTAAGGCCGGGCATCGTGCATCGTCTCGATCAGTTCACCAGCGGCATCCTGATTGTAGCGAAAGAACATCTGGCACATCGCGGCCTGTCGGTTCAGTTTCAGAAGAATCAGATCAGCAAATCCTATCTGGCGATTGTGCGGGGCAATCCCGAACAGGACGCGTTTGAAAACAGAGCCGCCATCGGCGAACACCCCACACAGAACGGCGTCTGCATGTCAACACATCCCCAGGCGCTGCACGCGAAAGCAGCTTTCACACGGTTTGAAGTGCTGGAACGATTTCCGCAAAACGCTCTAGTGCGTGCCTTTCCGCAGACGGGTCGCCTGCATCAGATCCGCGTGCATCTGGCTGATCTGGGGTTCCCGATTATTGCCGACGATTTCTATGGCAGTGATGCAAAACTGCTCGACGACCGGGAATTGATTACCAGACAGGCCCTGCATGCCGAACAGATTGAGTTCGCGCATCCGGTCACCGATCTGCGCATGAAAATATCCGCGGGAGCACCTGATGATTTCCATCAGGCGCTCGAGCGGCTACGGAGTACCTGGAATACGTCCCATTCCACTTAAGCATCATCCATGCTGTTTTACCCGGTCCGAATGGCCTTGGAGACACCACCCGTAACCCGAATTCAACCTAAACTTCTACGGCTTCCTGTTCGTCCAACTCAGTTTCTTCGATGGCTTCCATCTCTTCCAATCGTTCTGAATTCACTTTGAGAAGTTTGGCTTCTTCAAACAGACGATCCAGACTCATTTTTTCAAACCCGTCAAAGGCGGCAACTTTATAGCATTCTGCCATCGTCGGATAATTAAAGACCGCATTCCGGAAGTACTCTATTGTCCCGCCGAATGACATCACGGTCTGCCCGATATGCACAATCTCCGTAGCAGATTCGCCAATCACATGGATGCCCAGAATCTTCAATGTTTCCCGATGAAACAGAATCTTCAGCATCCCCTCGCGGTCGCCGGAGATCTGCCCCCGCGCGATTTCCCGATAGCGGGCCGCTCCGACTTCATAAGGGATATGCGCATCGGTCAACTGCTGCTCGGTTTTACCGACCATCGAAATTTCGGGAATGGTGAATAAACCGTAGGGCATGATATCAAACGCTTCAAACGGTTCATTGAAGGCATTACAGACCACACGCCGCCCCTGTTCCATCGACACACTGGCCAGCGCCGGAAAACCCACAATATCGCCGGCCCCGTAGATGTGGGGCACCCAGGTCTGATGCTCTTCGTTACACCACAGACGACCGCGTTCATCCGGTTCCAGACCGGCTGCCGGGAAGTTCAATTCATCGGCATCACCAACACGACCTACCGTATACAGCACCGAATCGGCGACCAGACGCTTGCCGCTCTCGGTCTGGACGGCTGCCATCGAATCGGAAAATCGCTCGATCCCCACGACCTCTTCTCCCATCCGGAAGATCATTCCCAGCGACCGGGCATGGTGGATCAAGGCATCGATAATTTCGCTGTCACAAAACTCGAGTAATCGCTCGCGACCGTCCAGAACGGTTACTTCGACTCCCAGCGTCGCGAACATAATGGCATATTCAATTCCGATCACACCGCCGCCGACGACAATCATCGATCGGGGGATCTCTTTCAGATCGATGATTTCGTCGGAATCGAAGATTGTTTTGCCATCAAAGGGAATGTGAGGAGGCCGCGAAGGCTTGGTCCCGGTCGCTACCAGAATGTAATCTCCATACAGTTGCTTCCGCCCGGTTTCACAATCGACTTCCACTTCGTGCGGACTGACGAATTTGGCCTCGCCGATGAAAATTTCAACGCCATTTCGTTCCAGCTGATCGTGAATGATTTCCAGCTCGTGCTCCGCGACATCAGCCAGTTTCAGACGCAGATCCTGCATGGTGATCCGGCGTTTCCGGCGATACCACTTGCTGTAAACATCACGATGACGATATCCCGTGAGATACAAAATCGCTTCTCGCATCGTCTTCGAGGGAATCGTGCCTTTGTGCAGACAGACGCCCCCCATGCCCCGAAAATTGCGCTCTATGATGGCAACGCGTTTTCCGAGCTTCGATGCCGCAATCGCAGCTTTATGTCCAGCAGGACCACTACCTATAATTACAATGTCGTATTTCATGGGATCAATCTCATTGTGAATGCCCCAACCTCTTAACCCAGGATTTCCCGCCCCAAATGTTAAGCCAAGAAGTTTGAACAGACTTTTCCGTGTAAATAATCTCTTCTTTCTTCGACTTTGAGGTGCTTTAGAAAAGATATAAAGATTGAAGCAATTCCCGAAACAAGCTATTTTGCGTATAAGTTGACGGTTATACTGACTTTATCACGTCAGCAATGACCACAACAGAAGGGGAATTCCTCCCGACAGGAACAAAGGACTAACCTGCCTCCCCTCTGACTGTTCCACGTTATGATGACCGACAAAAGGAACGAACGATGAATCACATGATCCGAAAAATCTGGCATGTCCCCGAGCACGAACACACACCTTACGAGGTCTTTCAGAATCGCAAAGCCCATCGCCGCGAGTTTCTGAAAATGATGGGTTACGGGCTGGGTATCGCCGGTTTTGCTGATCTGCTCTCCGGATGTGAACAGGCTACTCAAGAGGAAATCGAAAAAGCGGGGGCCGTCGAACCTCTGCCGGAAGCTCTGCAGGGGGTTTATCCTGCCCCGCGCAATAAAATCTTCGAATACGGCCGTCCTGAAACGGTGGAGAAAGAGGCCGTCGAATTCACCAACTTTTACGAATTCACGGGACCGACCACCAAAGAAGCCTGGAAGTACGTGGAAAAATTCGAAACGACCCCCTGGGCGGTCACTATCGAAGGGGAATGCGAAAAACCCCGCACGTTCGATTTGGACGACCTTTACAAAGAGATGAAATTCGAAGAACGCGCTTATCGCCATCGTTGCGTCGAAACATGGGCCATGTGCGTTCCCTGGACCGGATTTCCCCTTTCCAGCTTACTGAAACTTGTGGAACCCAAAGCGTCTGCCAAATTCGTCGCCTTCGAAACCTTCAATAAACCGAGCGAAGCCCCGTATATGGAAAAGAGTGGTCCTACCACCTGGCCTTGGCCTTACACCGAAGCATTAAGCATCGAAGAAGCGATGAACGATCTGGCGTTTATTGCGACCGGCCTGTATGGGAGGCCTCTTTTGAAGCAGAACGGCGCCCCGATCCGTCTCGTCGTCCCCTGGAAATACGGCTTCAAATCCGGCAAATCGATTGTCAAAATCAAACTCACGACCGAACAGCCGGCCACCTTCTGGAATACCGTGAATCCGAACGAATACGGGTTCGTCGCCAACGTGAATCCCAAAGTGCACCATCCCCGCTGGAGCCAGCGCACCGAATGGATGCTGGGCACCCAGGAACGTTTCGACACCCAGTTGTATAACGGTTACGGAGAATATGTCGGCGGCCTCTACCCCGCCTGAACCGCATTCGCCATCAACAGATCAATCGCAGTTTCATTGCACAAAAATCGACAAAAAAAGCACCCGCGTGCCTCTGTCGGCTGGCCCGACAGTGCTGAGATGAAGCGTACAAATTCACTTTTCAACGGCTGCTTCATCGGTTAAAGCCTGATGGATCCAGTCGAATCCGGGCCGATCTCAGTGAGCAGGAAGTCACAAGGAAAGCCCGCACGAGCAGGAGTCTACGAAAAAAGCACAGGCGAGGAGTACGTCGCCTGTGCTTTAATTGATGGATTGGCTCAGTCTGCCAACCGTAAAATGTATTAGTCGTCCGAAGAGAACATCATCACGATCCGCAGGACATACCAGAACAGTGTGGCCACAGAAGCAAACAGAGCCAATGAAGCCGACACGTATTGATCGGTCGAGTATTGATGTAACACATTCGATGTTTCATACAGAATGAAGCCACTCATCAGCAGCACCATCGCACCGGCAAACCAGATCCCCAGTGAGAATCCGAACAGAGCACCACCGATGGCGATTCCGATCGCTGCCAGCATGGCAATTGTCAGGCCCCCTCCCAGATAGGAGAAGTTAGCGCCCGTGACAAACACGTAAGCAGTCAGTCCGCCAAAAATACAGAGCGTAATGATCGCAGCGACAGGAATGACAGTCTCATTGGAGAATTCTTTGGCAATATACAGAATGGGCACAAAGATCAGCGCTTCAGCGACGATATACAGCCCCAGACCGGCATACTGTGTGCCCAGTGATTTGGCGCTGGATGCCATCGAACTGGCAATCCAACTGGCACCCATAAAGGCGATCAATACCAGCCACATATTGCCCGTGAAAGCACTGAGGATCGGATCTCTCAGCCCAGGCGTGCTGAGAATGATTGATTCCAGCCCCATGAAGGCCAGAATTGCACCTGCCAGGTGCATGTAGGTTTTGCGGATAAACGTGGCACGTTCGGATGCAATCGCATCAATGGCGAATACGCCGCCGCCCGCCGTTGTGTCCTGGTCATAATACTCAGGATTGAAATTGTTCATTGACAGTATTCTCCAGTTTGTGAGATGGGATGTTCCAGACGAACACAGTTTGGTCATCAAATCATATTTTGTTCTGTTGGCGGTACAATCTGAGCATCCGCTGACGAGCACGACAATTATAGGTTACGGTGCACATAATTCAAGTAGCAGCAGAAACTCTTTTATAATTCACATTTCTCGAAGTGAGCTTCCCGCCTCAAAGCGTCCACCGGTTTCGTTGTGCCTGCCCGTTCGTTCTGTTATTTCATACGATAGTCTATATCAGATCGATTAAAGAATTCTAGAACATTAATGTGAACACC
>NZ_CALFPF010000556.1 GCF_937919775.1 uncultured Gimesia sp. | reverse complement strand
AATTACCACATGCTAAGATTAAGGTTGTCAAGCAGAGAAGGGTGATAACTGGTACGTACTTTGTGCTAACCATTGTAGAAAATATTTCTTACTGAGGGTGTATAATCGTGTTCCATGCCTGCGTAATCAAAACGAGTATAGAACTGCGGGTGTATGTAGAACTGGCTCTATCAGTGGATAAATCCAGTTCTATTTCAGAAATCAGAATGGATCAGGCGTTTAGAACTCTCCGACTGTTTCTCCGCTGGCCCTGCTGATTAACGCGACAAAAACGGCACCAGACAGGTTTTCGCTGAGGAATCTGACGGCACCATCGGCAAGTAAGACGTGTGCTCCTCCGACATGATAGGAGTACAAACCGGCGGCCCAACGTGAAACATCCCCGTGTCCTGCTTCTGCACGCTCGTTTGAGCAATTGATGGCACACGGACCCCGGTCTGATGTCCCGTCGTAGAGTCGGCCTGTTAATTGCCAGGTACCATTGGTGGGGTCAGCCCAGGCGCCGCCTCCGAATTTTGACTGGTAGATCGCCGAGGTGTTGGTACTTGCGACTGCAACACTATTTCGAATCAACTGGTTTCGACCTGCAAGCTCGCCGATCATAATTGTATTGGACGCACCATCCAGCATATCTCGAATGCGACCTCCCTGCCCCCCCTGTGTGGCTGATGGTACACCAGCTACTGCGATGATCCCTTCCGCCCACCCATCTCGGTCATTTCCAGTCAATCCAACGGCTGTGAGGAACTCATCCTGTACGATTGTGGTAGAGATATAGTCTATCGGGCCCGCATTGGTCAGGGTGAGAGGTGATGCGTTAAACCCGCCTTCACCGGGACCGGCGGTGTATGAAATACGAGTTCCGCCTCCGGGGGAAGAAGGACAGGCATAACCGGGAACATAAGTCTGAACTGACGCCGTATTGGCAGCGTTCCAGCAGTTAGTATTAAAGTTGTATGCATTGTAGGCGTTTGCCTAATCAACATATGGCAGGATGGAAAGTCCCCAGCTGTTTGAGGTCATAATGACCCCTGCGGGGGTTAATGACAGAACTGCCGGCAGCGGAAAGCGAGAGTGGGTATCATGGTAGTTGTGGAATGCCAGGCCGATCTGCTTCAGGTTATTCTTGCAGGTTGATCTTCGGGCTGCTTCCCGCGCCTGTTGCACGGCCGGCAATAAAAGGGCGATTAAAATGGCGATAATCGCAATCACAACCAGTAGCTCAATCAGGGTGAAACCTTTTTTAACGCGCGAGTAATGTTGCATGCCTCTCTCCTTGGGAATATCGAAATGATTTGTTGATAAGGGGAAAACTAGCGTAAGAAAACATTCTCCATACAGGATTTCAGATATCGAAACATGTACGTCATATCCCAACCTCGAATGAGATCGCGGTTTACTGTTAATAATCTGCTATTTATATAAAAGCTTGATTATTCGAAATGACTTGGTATCAGATGCTTTAGAGATAGGTTTTGAACCACCTGATAAGAATACAGCGTACCCTGACTCATGTTCTCTATCTATAGCATTCTACTCAAAAATAGGTGAAATTACTAATTTTAATTTTTGAACAAGAGGCAGTGAAAAAGGCGTTGCCTGAGACGGTTTTATTCCAGAAATCTCGCGGTTTTTGCAGTCAAAGGTCAGGGCTTCCCGGGTTGACCATGAGGGATTTTTGAATGGGGCGATCAATGCTTTCTGATAAAATAGGTTTCATCTAGCCTTGCCGGTAATCGTACCGAAGTCTTGAGTTCGGGGTTTTTCTGTAATAATTACAAGAGAAGCCTTGGGGATACACTTTTTTGAATTTCCTGGGTTGACGTTATTCCAGGAATTACGAGAATGCTGCTCCTTCGCAGTAAGTTGCTGTGAACTCAATTTTCATATTGTTCATTCCACTGCCGGTTCCGGCTGTTTTCGGTTTTTCGACCACTCCTGTTGTCAACGAAGTTTCCCCCGTCATCAAGACCTTTCACTTAACGGTTTTACTGGAATGCATGGTTCTTACCTCACATCCATGTCATCTTCAACACTCAGCTTTGCTCCCGGGACAGTGGCGATCAGTTTAAGGTCTCTGTTTCCTTCTGCGAGTTTTGTTGATTGTGCAGATATATGTGTGACATCAATTCAGGCTGACAGCCGTCGCTGTCATTCGGGTGACATTTTCGCAGTCACCTCCGGGACAAAGAAAAGTGCTGAAGAATTTATCCCTGAAGCGCTGAGAAATGGCGCCAAAGCAGTGTTGACCGGCCGGCCTCTAACGGGATTGGAAGTCCCGCAGTGTATCGTCGCCGATGTGCGGAAAGCCTATGCGATTCTCTGCTCTGAATTAGCTGGTCGTCCTTCACAGCATCTGCAGACTGTGGGAGTGACGGGGACAAATGGAAAAACGACCGTGAGCTGGCTGGTCAGAGCAATCCTGCAGAATGCGAAACGAAAAACCGGTTTACTGGGGACTGTCGAATATCATAACAGCGTTTTAACGCGAGCTGCTTCTTTGACGACTCCGGATGCGCGCGAGCTTTCGCAACTCCTCGCAGAAATGGTGAAACACAAGGCGACTCATGCTGTGATGGAAGTTTCCAGTCATGCACTGGATCAGAGCCGGTTAGCGGGCACAGAGCTTTCGGTGGGAGTCGTGACGAATGTCACACAGGATCATTTTGACTATCATCTCAATCTTGAAAATTACGCTGCCTGCAAATCAAAAATTATTCATCATGTGAAAGAAACCGGAACGATAGTCTTGAATTCAGATGACCCTATCTGCAGGTCATTTGCATCAGAAGTGAATCCTGCACAGACATTATTGACCTACGGGATTGAAAACGAAGCTGATGTTACTGTCGAGCAACTACGGGAAACGGCGGAGGGATCCGAGTTTGAACTTTTGTTTGAGGGATCGCGGGTTCCTGTCAAAACGTCGTTGATTGGAATTCACAATGTATCCAATTGTCTGGCGGCAGCGGCAGCCTGTCTGGCATCAGACTTGTCTCTGGCTGAAATTGCAGAGGGTATCAACTGCCTGGATTCCGTCCCCGGAAGGATGGAGCAAGTCAATTGCGGTCAAACTTTTACAGTGCTGATTGATTATGCACATACTGATGATGCATTAAGGCACGTGATCCGTTCTGCAAAAAGAGTCTGTTCCCAGCGGGTGTTGTGTGTGTTTGGCGCCGGTGGAGACCGCGATCAGTCGAAACGCCGTTTATTAGGACTGGCTGGAAGTGAAGCAGATCAGGTGATTATTACCAGTGACAATCCCCGTAGCGAAGATCCCCTGCTGATCATCCAGGCGATTGCTGCCGGGTGCGAAACGCAGGGAGTCACTCCTGAACTGATCGTAGATCGAAAAGAGGCGATCTACCGGGCGTTAGAAGCAGCTCACGCAGGCGATCTCGTGCTGATTGCCGGTAAGGGGCACGAGTGCGAACAAATCATCGGTGATTGCAGGATCCCATTCAGCGATCGTCTGGTCGTGGAAAATTATTTCACGAGTACTCATTCAGATAAGTCAAATAAAATACCCGCATAAAACCGCAGGTTGAACTGCAAACAAATCACTGTTTTCTATCATAAAGAATTTTCGACATGCATCGTGTTTCACTCAACAAGATTAGTCAGATCATTCAGGGAGAACCTGGAATTCCTGATCTGATCCTGTCTGACGTTGAGGGGATTTCGATCGACTCCCGCACCACCAGGCCGGGAGATCTGTTCTTTGCCGTTCAAGGTAAGCGTCTGGATGGCCATCAGTTTGTCGCAGACGCGTTGGCGCAGGGAGCACAGGCCTGCGTGGTCAACCGCAGGCCTGAAGCAGCCGGTCTGTCGCAACCGTTGATCTATGTTGATGATGTCAACCACGCGTTTCAGCAGTTTGCCCGCTGGTATCGCAGTCAGCAACAGGTCACAGTGATTGGTGTGACGGGAAGCGTTGGGAAAACAACAACGCGGACGATGATTCACACGGTCCTGGCTCCATTTTTGAAAGGGGTTCAGAGCCCTGCCAATTATAATAATGAATTTGGCGTGCCATTGAGTATTGCGCAGATTATATCTGAGCATCAGTATGCAGTTTTGGAATTGGGAGCTTCTTTACCGGGAGAAATTCGCGAACTGGCCCGATTATCACAGCCGGAAATCGGTGTGATTACCGGAATTGGACCATCGCACCTGGAGCATTTTGGAAGTCTGGAGCAAACGGCGGCTGCGAAAGGCGAGTTATTTGAAGCGTTACCCGAAAGCGGGTTAGCGATTTTGAATGGGGATGATCCCTTTGCCGCATCTCTCGCTTCAAAAACGTCTGCCCGGAAATTGAAGATTGGTTTGGGGACGCAGAATAATTTCCAGGCGGTTGCGATTCAACAGACGGACGAGGGGATTTCATTTCGCGTCGATGGGACAGAATTCCTGGTTCCCGTCCGGGGAAAACATTTTGTCTACCCTGCACTGTTTGCCATTGCTGTGGCGAAAGAATTCGGACTTTCCAATAGAGAACTGGTCGAGAGTCTGGGTCAGTTTGCGACTGTACCCGGACGCTGTCACATCGAACAGATTGGTTCCTGGACGATCATTGATGATTCTTATAACTCCAGCCCCGTATCAATGGCGGCGGCTTGCCGGTTACTTAATGACTGGACCGGCGGTGGTAAACGGATGGTTGTGATGGGAGACATGTTGGAACTGGGAGCCGAATCAAAACGCTATCATCAGGAAATCGGAGAGTTGATTGCCTCATTAAACATTGATTTTCTGTTCGTCTGTGGAAAACAGGCGGGAGCTGTTGTCGAGGGCGCTCTTTCGGGAAAGCTCACTCAGAAGAATGTGGTACAGGCGGCTGATGTAGAAGGAATACGAAGTGAAGTGATCTCTCGTTTAGAGCCGGGAGATGTTGTGTTAGTCAAAGGCTCTCGAAGTATGCAAATGGAGCGACTGATTTCCAGCCTGAAGCAACAGGCAGGTCAGCAGGATTCTCAGCAGGCTACTTCGGGGGGTAAATATAAATCATGTGTCTAAAGTGTGATTTCACCATGTGCTTCGGGTTTGCGGGAATCCTAGGCGCGTCCGTTTCGACGGACAAGTCAGCACCGGAATTTGTGATTCATTGGGTCGATCACTCCAATGCTGTTGCATGGTGAAATTATTTCCGGACGTCGGGATTGGGGTCTCGACGTCCGGTACCTCTATTTTCGAGTAAGAGTCAATCAGAATTGATGAGCCTGTCGAGCCTTCAACAGGCGCATCCGATTTTTTGTAAACTTCAGGTTGATTTGGATGAACCGGTAAGCGACGAGAAAATAACTTCATGGTAATCTGGTTGTTGAAGACATTTTCTCCGCTGTTGGAACAACTCGAAGTGCATTCGACGGGTGACTCACGTGTGTTCCTGACCGCACGGATTGCATTAGCCAGTCTCTCTTCATTTTTAATTGCCATCCTGTTGGGCCCCCTGGCTATTCGCTGGCTGGAAAAACGCTTCCGAGAGCGGGTAGACAGTGCTTCAGAAAAACTCAATGAAATCCATGCCTCGAAAAATGCGACTCCTACAATGGGGGGGATTTTCATTGTCGGTTCCATATTGATCTCCGCGTTTCTCTGGGCAGATCTCTCAAATCGCTATGTTCAACTGGGAATTCTGACGGCAGCAGGTTTTGCGTTGCTGGGCGCGTATGATGACTGGATCAAACTCAGCACGACCCGGAACGGATTAAAGCCGAAGCAGAAACTGGTTGTTCAAATTCTCTTTTCCTCCGTGGTGGGGGCAGCACTCTATTTCAGTCATTCCAGTTTGAATTCCGGTCTGGATTTGATGATGCCTGTCACGCGACTGACCTTTTACCTGGGGGTGCTCTTTATTCCCTGGGCAGTTCTGGTGATGGTGGGAAGTTCCAATGCGGTGAATTTAACGGATGGTCTCGACGGACTGGCCAGTGGCTGTATGGTTTTTGCCGGTTCCGCCTTCGCCGGATTGACGTATCTGGCGGGGCATAAAGTGATGGCCGAATACTTGCAGGTACCCTATATCCCGGGTGCCGGAGAACTGAGCATCATTTTGGGAGCAGCCGTCGGAGCGGTCCTTGGTTTCCTGTGGTTTAACTGTTATCCGGCCCAGGTCTTTATGGGTGATACCGGCTCTCTGCCCCTGGGAGCGCTGCTTGGTTTTGCTGCTCTTGTTATTCGACAGGAAGCATTGCTGGTGATTGCGGGGGGCGTGTTTGTGGTAGAGACACTGAGTGTCATCTTGCAGGTTTCCTGGTTTCGACGCACGGGAAACCGCATTTTTGCCTGCAGCCCTCTGCACAATCACTTTTTATTTAAAGGCCAGCATGAAATGAAAATCGTGGTCCGCTTCTGGATTTGCTCTGCCTTACTTGCCATTATCGCAATTGCCAGCCTGAAGATCGCGACCTGATTCTCCTCATCTCAAGCTGGATCAGGCAAGTCTGATTCCGTTTTCTGATAATCCGGCTTTTGCCGGTCAGGAAATTCGACGGAATTGGGGAAAGGCCTGTTATCACGGTTTTGTCAGCAAATTCGTGTGGTCGCCGAATGTTTCTAAATCGGTAATTAGCAAAGGGGTTGGAGCTGCGGATGTGTCGGATTTCAGGTCGATTTTATTGATATCCATTCTCATCGATTTATGAGAGATTCAAAATGAAGTCGGCCTCACTGTTATCGCAATCACAACCTGAACATGACCGAAGCCTCTTTATCTCAATGGCGTGTGCGCTATTGGGAATCGGCGTGCTGATGGTGCATAGTGCGAGCATTACGTCCTGGCCTACCGAATTTGAACAGGTTTATTTATCAAAACATTTAACGTTTCTGGCGTTTGCCGTCATTGTGGCGTCGATTGCTTCCTATCTGCCTGCCCGGTTTTGGTACGATCGGGCTCCCCTGCTCTTCTGGGGAACAGTGGCCTTACTCATTCTTGTACTCATACCGGGGATCGGCACGCGCGTGAATGGCGCGCAGCGGTGGCTGAGATTGGGGTCGGTATCACTGCAGCCTTCTGAATTAGCCAAAATTGCGCTGCCACTTTTGACAGTGCGCCTGATGGTTCAACGGCGACGCTCGCTGAGGCATTGGCTGAAAGGAACTGTTCCCCTATTAATTCCTCTGGCGATCATTATCCCTCTGGTGTTGAAACAACCCGATTTGGGAACCTCACTGTTCCTTGCGGGTGGTGTGATGATTGCATTATTTCTGGGCGGTTGGCCGCTACGGAACTTTATCGTGGGGCTACTCTGTGCCATTCCGGCTCTGGTGATGCTGGTGGCGCTGCGACCCTATCAGTTGAAACGGATCAGCGGCTTTCTCGATACGTGGACGAATTGGCAATCGGCTCCCTATCAGGTTAAACAGTCGCTGATGGCTTTGGGCACCGGTGGACTTTCCGGTTCCGGTCTGGGTAAAGGTGCCCAGAAACTGAGTTTTCTGCCAGAAGCCAATACCGATTTTGTGTTTTCGGTGGCTGGTGAAGAGCTGGGGCTGATTGGCACACTGGGTATTGTGGGGCTGTGGCTGGGGCTGTTTCTGGCGGGGTTCAATATTATCCGCTCGCAAAACCAGAAATCGTATGCCTATGTTGTGGGATTGACTCTGTTATTGCAATTAGTTCTGCAGGCAATTATCAATGTTGCCGTGGTGACAGCGATGGTGCCACCCAAAGGAATTTCACACCCTCTCATCAGTTATGGGGGTACGAATCTGATGGTGAGCCTGCTCTCTTTAGGCATCATTGTCAGTTTGACGCGATCCCCGGGAAACGAGAATTTTCTCATTGACTCCGAATCTGATGAAACGCAAGAAGAAGCCCTGCCAGGGGAATCAGCGATCTTAGAAGCAGATGCCTTAGCTCCGGAATCTGAAGCAGACGAAGAGAGCGAGGATGAAGAGTGCGAGGATGAAGAGTGCGAGGATGA